>JAPXRA010000057.1:0-9113 GCA_033813795.1 Aeromicrobium sp.
GACCGAAGTGTCTTCGCTTGCCTGCGCGGTGGCAGGCACCAGCGCAACCATTGCGAGCGTCAAGAACGCCGCCAATAGAACCCGAGAAATTCTAATAATCACTTCACCACCGAGTTTCTTCTACGAAGGTAGGCCGCCACGGCTCCGGGGATCAAGATGATCGCCAACAGTTCGATCGCAGCGACCGTGCCAAACACCTTGGTTTCCCCTGGCCGCGCGGACGTCAACTCCACCGGAACCGCTTGGGCGTTTCCGGACAGTTGACCGCCGGCGACCGTAGCGTCGCCACCGACTGCGCCCCCGTCACCTCCGGCGACCGCATCATCAGAAGTGGGCGCATCGCCAGTCGCGTCCGATCTGCCGCCCGAGCCACCGCCGGAACCGGAACCGGACTTCGCGTCGTCCACCGTGGTGGGCGCTTCCCCGGTCCCCCCGGAGCAGGGTCCGGCCCCGACCTTGTCGCAGGCGGCCGGCTGCGGCGCGATCTGAGCGAGCTTGTTCTTCGACAGGTCACCCGAGACAAAGGTCGGGTTGTTGCACTTGTTCACATCTCGACCAGCGATCTCTACCTTCGAGTCGGCCCTTTTCAGCAGTTTGAGCTGATCGAAACCGGCCTTGACTAGGTTCAATGGCAGCGGCGAGTAACCGTAGGCGCCAGCCTTGGACTGTCCCTCACACAGCGAATAGAACATGAAGTCCGCCAGCGTCTGCCGCTTTGCCGTGGTCATCCGGCGGTCCTTGGCCCCGGTTGGCAGCAACATGTAGGAGTACGACGAAAGCGGATAGGCCCGCGGGTCGGCTGCTCGGTAGACGCCGTCGAGGATCTGGGTCAAATATTGACTAGAACCCTTGTCCTGATTGATTCTGGCTTTCGTGAGCGCAACCGCCACGTTGTACTGCGTCGGTTCGACGAAGTAGCCGGCCTTATTCAACATCTTGACCACCGGGAACTTCTTGTTCACCGGGAACGAGTACTCGACGTAGCCGATGGTGCCGTTGCCGGCCGCAGCGGCGATCGTGTTCATCACTTGGTCAGAACCGGCCGCCGCGATCATTGCACCTTTTTGCGGGTAATAGGAGGTGAGTCCGGACTTTCCGTAAAAGCTGCGCCAAACGCTGGAGTGTTCCGAGTCCATCCACCGGGTGAACTGAGCCGTGGTTCCCGAGCCATCGGAGCGCACCACCGGGATGATCTTGAGCGACGGCAACTTTCGACCGTTGTTGTCCTTAGCAATTGCCGGATCGTTCCAGTTGGTGATCTTGTTCGTGAAGATCTTGGCGATCGTGTCACCCGAGAGGCGCAGGTTCTTCACCAGTTTGCCGCCGATGCGGATCTGGTAGGAAAACGCGGTACCACCGGCAATAATCGGCATGTAGGCAAAGTCGCGCCCGCCGGAAGTGTCGGCATTGCCGTATTCGTCCTTCCCTTGGTACGGAATCTCGGTGATGCCGAAGTCGGTCACGTTCTGCGCGAACGCCTTCCGGCCTTGCGAAGAGCCACCACCGTTGTAGGTGACCTTCATGCCGTTGGCGTTCACGTCCGCGATCCATTGCTGGACGATCACTTCAGACCAAGTCGAACCTGAGCCTTCGATCTGGGCGTAGGCTGCTTCGGCAGGACGCGCGAACGACAGCGTCAGCAAAGACACCAGCGCGGCCGCGAAACCAAGTCTGGCTAACACGGTACGGCGTAGCGAAATCATCGAGAACCCTTTCGTGGGCGAGCAAGGTATCGGGCCATAACGAACAGCACGAGCACCATGAACAGCAAGACAGTAGCGGCCGCGAATGCGCGAGCGATGTACATCGGCTCGCCGCTTCGCACCGTGGTGTAGATGAACAACGGCAGCGAATTCATCACGCCGTCAGTCGGGTTTGTAACCAGGAAGGACGCGGCGCCTGAGGTGAGCAGCACCGGTGAGGTTTCGCCGATTCCGCGTGCCACGCCCAAGATCAGCGCGGTTGCCAAGCCAGGTCGGGCGGTAGGCAGCACCACGTGCCAGACGGTGCGCCAGCGCGAGGCACCCAGCGCCAGGCTGGCCTCGCGCAAGCCGCCGGGCACAACGCGCAGCACCACGTCGGCCGCGCGGGCGATGATCGGCAGCATCATCACAGCAAGGGCAAGCGCAGCGGCCAACCCCGAGCGCGACATGCCAAGCGCCACGATCAAGATCGTGTAAATGAACAGGCCGGCCACGATCGACGGCAAGGCGGTCATCGCTTCGACAACCGTGCGAACGATCTTGGCGTACTTGCCGCCGACTTCGGTCATGAAAACTGCCGTGCCAATGCCCAGCGGCACGGTAATCACGATCGCGATACCGACCTGGATTAGTGAACCGACGATCGCGTGCAAGATGCCACCGCGGTTGAACTCGTCACGCGGTCCAACTCCGGACATGTCTTGGGTGATCAGCGACAAGTGCGGCAGGGCCTCTAGCCCTCGAACCAAGATAAATACGATCGTCGAAAGTAGCGCCAACCCCACAATCAGGGTCGCCACATGGATCATCGCGGCAACTACCCGATCGATCACCACCGGACGTGGCTCGGTGATCGCAGTGGCGACAGCCAACACCAGCAGCCCAGCCACGATGGTCGACAGTGCAAGCGTGAGCAGTCCGCTCCACGGCAGCAGTCGGTCGTTGACGAGCCACGCTAGGGCAAAGCCACCAACCCAAGAGCCAAGTTCGACGAACCGGTCTTCGGCCGTGACGGTCGACAGGGCTCGGGTCCGACTTGGTGGTGCCGAAGTTGCCGGCTCGGGGCGAACGACAGATGTGCTCATGCGTCAGTACCTGCTCCCGAACGGCTACGCGAAACCACGATCGCGGCCAAGGTGTTGATCACCAAGGTGATGATGAACAAGACGAAACCGGCGGTCAAAAGCGCCGAGAGTTGCCCGCCGTTTGCTTCGCCGAAACGACCAGCGATCAAAGCCGAGACGGTGTTGGTGCCGATTTCTAGCACCCGGAACTTCAACACAAATGCCGGCGAGATGATTAACAGCACGGCGATCGTTTCACCAAGGGCGCGACCCAAACCGAGCATCGTGCCGCCGATGATTCCGCCACGGCCAAACGGCAATACCACTGAACGAATCACACCCCAGCGGGTGGCACCCAAGGCGTAGGCGGCCTCGCGCTCACCTAGCGGGGCCTGACTAAAAACTTGGCGCATAACCGCACAGGCCATCGGAATCACCATCATCGCCACGGCCAAACCAGCAATGAAGGCCGAGGCGGTGTAGCGGCTCTGTTCCCACACCGCCGCGTTCGGGTCAGCGTCTACCCGGAAGAACGGCAGGAAACCTAGATGCTGGTGCAGCCAGTGCGCGACCGCGCTGGCGTGCGGCTGCAACAGGAAGAACCCCCACAGACCGTAAATGATGCTCGGCACGGCGGCCATCAGATCGACCAGCGAAACCAACATGCCGCGAAAGCGTGCCGGCGCATATTCACTGATGTAGAGGGCGGTGGCCAACGCCAGTGGAAACGCCACGACAAGAGCAACGAAGGCGACCGAGAAGGTGCCGATCAGTACCGAACCGATGCCCACGACATCGGAATCTGGGTCCCACTGAGTTTCGGTGAAAAAGGAGAACCCGTAGCGACGCAGTGTGGGGACGGCCTGCCAGGCCAAGAACAGACCAATGCCGCCGGTGATGATCAGTACGGTGGTTGCGGTCGCCCGCATCGCAATCACAAACACTCGGTCGGCACCGGCGTGCCCACCGCCGAGGTCGCGGGGAACGTCTGGTGCTGCCCCAGGCGCATGGGCAGGTACAACCGTTGGCACAGATCCTCCAGAAGAAACTTCAGAAATTGACGTCGCGGAGAATCTACGTCTCCCAAAGGCGTCCAAACGGTGTTCTGGATGAACGCAGCGTGAACCTTGGGCGGCGATTTGGCGCAAACGCATTCTAGGCTCTTGACCAAAACGCAAAAGACCGGTGACCGCCCGTTAGGGCGATCACCGGTCTAAAGCGATGAAACTAATCTGCTCGATCAGTGCGCGTGGATCCCGCGGTAGTACTCAAAGACCCAACCGATGACGCAAATCGCGCCGATCGGCACAGCCAGGATGAACATCCACCAGCCGAACACGATGCCCAAAATCAGCAGTGCGAACGACAGCGCAGCAAAGAGCGGCCACCAGCTGAACGGCGGGAAGAAGCCGAGCTCGCCAGCACCTTCAACAATCTCGCCGTCGAGCCGATCCTCCGGACGCAGCGGGATCGCCTTGGCAACGAAGTACAGGTAGAAGCTGATCATCAAGAACAGCAACATCGCCATGACCAATGCCACCGTGCCGGTGACTTCGTGCGAAAGTGCCCAGTAGACCGGCGCGACAATTCCGAAGAAGACTCCGCATCCAAGGAATACCCAGAATTCCTTACGCATCGATCACTCACCAGCCTTAGCGTTGTCGGTCAATTGAGCGGCCGAGGCGCCGTGTTGCGCCAGTTCCAGTTCGGCAACTTCAGGGTGGTGTAGATCGAAGGCCGGGCTTTCGGAACGGATCCGCGGCAACGAAACGAAGTTGTGGCGCGGCGGCGGGCTCGAAGTGGCCCATTCCAAGGTGCGTCCCCAACCCCACGGATCGTCCTGGTTGACTGGCGCGGACTTGCGCGTCTTCCAGACGTTGTACAAGAACGGCAGGGTCGAGGCGCCGAGCAAGAACGCACCGACAGTCGAGATCTCGTTCAGTCGGGTGAAGCCATCACCTGGCAGGTAGTCGGCGTAACGACGCGGGAATCCTTCAACACCGAGCCAGTGCTGGATCAAGAAGGTCAGGTGGAAGCCGATGAACAGCAGCCAGAAGTGAATCTTGCCGAGCTTCTCGTCGAGCATCCGGCCGGTCATCTTTGGCCACCAGTAGTAGAACCCGGCGAACATCGCAAACACCACGGTGCCAAAGACCACGTAGTGGAAGTGAGCAACCACGAAGTAGGTGTCCGAGACGTGGAAGTCCAAGGCCGGCGAGGCCAAGACGATACCGGTCAAACCACCGAACAAGAAGGTGGTCAAGAAGCCGAGCGCGAAGATCATCGGAGTGTCAAAGGACACAGATCCGCCCCACATCGTGCCAATCCAGTTGAAGAACTTCACGCCGGTAGGCACACCGATCAGCAATGTCATGAAACTGAAGAACGCCAAGTTGACCGCGCCGGTGACGAACATGTGGTGCGCCCAAACGGCCACCGAAAGCACGGCGATCGCCAAGGTTGCGCCGACCAGACCGATGTAGCCAAAGACCGGCTTGCGGCTGAACACCGAAAGCACTTCGGTGATGATGCCGAAGAACGGCAAGGCGATGATGTAAACCTCAGGGTGACCGAAGAACCAGAACAAGTGCTGGTACATGATCGGGCCGCCAGTAGACGGATCAAATACGTGCGCACCGAGCATTCGGTCTGCAGCCAGCGCCAACAGCGCGGCAGCGAACACCGGGAACACCACGATGATCAACATGGAGGTGACCAAGGTGTTCCATACGAAGATCGGCATCCGGAACATGGTCATGCCCGGCGCGCGCATCGTGAAGATCGTGGTGATGAAGTTGACCGCGCCCAAGATGGTGCCCAAGCCCGACATGTATAGGCCCATGACCCAAAGGTCGCCACCGACACCGGGGCTGTGGATCGAGTCCGAAAGCGGCAGGTAGGCGAACCAGCCAAAGCTCGCGGCGCCACCTGGGACGATGAAGCCCGAGACGGCGATTAGCGAACCGAACAGGTAGAGCCAGTAACTGAACATGTTCAGCCGCGGGAACGCAACGTCAGGCGCACCAATCTGCAGCGGCATGATCATGTTGCCAAAGGCGAAGAACAGCGGTGTCGCGAACATCAGCAGCATGATCGTGCCGTGCATCGTGAACAACTGGTTGTACGTTTCATCGCCAACAAGTTGGGTGCCTGGCCGTGCGAGTTCGGCACGGATGATCAGCGCCAAGACGCCGCCGAATACGAAGAAGAAGAACGCGGTGACTGCGTACATCTGCCCAATGACCTTGTGGTCAGTGGTGGTCAGCAGGGTGAAAGCCTTCGAGCCGAAGGTCGATTCCTTTGGCCGATGTGCTTCAGGCGCGTCGAACGTCGCGGTTGCCATCAGTGCTCCGATCCGCTCTCAGTGCCGGACTCAACGCCGGCAATTACGTTGGCTGCTTCGCCGCCCTGCGGGCGACCAATCTGGCCGTTCTCTTCCAGTTCTGCCAAGTGAGCTTGGTACTCCTCAGCCGAAACCACGTGGAGCTTGAACAGCATCCGCGTGTGGTAGACGCCGCACAACTCCGCGCAACGACCGGTGAACGTGCCTTCGCGGTTGGGCGTCATGGTGAACGAGTTGTTGCCATCCTTGCCCGGAATCTTGCCCGGCACGATGTCCATCTTGAAGTAGAACTCCGGCACCCAGAAGGAGTGGATTACGTCGGGCGAAACCAGCTCGAACTTGACACTCTCGTTCACCGGCAGCCACAACTCCGGCAGGTTCGCCGGGTCGCCCTGATCAAAGACGGTTTCACCGCTCGGGGAGGCGTCCAAGTAGTTGAAGGTCCACTGCCACTTGCTGCCGACGACCTCGATCGTGTGATCGGGGTTCTCGACTTCACGCAACTGGGCGTTCTGCGACTCCACCGTGTGGAAGAAGAACACTGCCACCAAGATCACCGGAGCAATCGTGTACAGCACCTCTAGTGGGAGGTTGTACCGCACCTGGGACGGCGCTGGGGCCTGGTCGTGCTTGCGGCGGTAGCGGATCGGCGCGTACAAAATCATGCCGAAAACCACGACAAAGACCACGAGAACCGCGATCCAAGTACCGAGCCACAGGTTCCACATGTAAATGGACCGGTCAGACCCGGCAATGGGCAAGGCAAGTCGGTTCAAGTCCGACTCGTCCAAGGGCGAACAGCCGCCGAGGAGTACGGCTGCCAGGGCGGTCATCGCCGCCAGTTTCATTCGACCCACGGAGTACCTTTCTCAGAACTTCATCGACTACGCAGCGCCCGATATGACAGGGCTGTCATGAACACTAACGCAGCAGGACGGGTTATCGGGGGGTTAGGTCAGCCTGACTTGAGTGTCGTGTCTAAGCCGAACGGCAACGCTGCAGCTATCTCTTCTTGAGCCTGCTGACCATATGCGGCTCCAATTCGCTCTAGGAACACTTTTCGATCAAGAGAATACTCTTGTGTGCCGATCGTCTCCACTACGCTGGCCGCGATCGCACAGCCAACCTGGCCGGCACGTTCCAAGCCCAGCCCAGCGGCGATCGCGGCGAGGAAACCTCCACGGAAACTATCGCCGACACCGGTTGGGTCAACCGCATCGATGCCACTTAGCGCAGCCACTTCGTAAACCTGGCCGTCGGCGCCATAAATCACCGCACCGTTCTTGCCGTGCGTGACTACCCGCACACCCACTCGCTTATCGAGGTCGGCGTCACTCCAGCCGGTCTTCTTAGCGATCAGGGCAGCTTCATAGTCGTTGCTGAACAGGTAGGTCGCGCCGTCAATCAGGTCTGCGATTAGTTCGCCGTCAGCCCACGCGAGTTGTTGGGAAGGATCGGCGGCGAAGTCCAGTCCGATTTCACGTGCTGTTCGAGTGTGTCGAACCATCGCCTCGGGGTCATCGGGGCCAATCAGCAACAGGTCGATCGGCTCGCGGGCGTGCAGTTCGGCCACGTCGATCTGGCGGGCCCGGGCCATCGCGCCGGGGTAGAACGTCACGATCTGCGCATGTGCCTCATCAGTGGTGATCGTGCACAGTGCGGTGTGCAAGGTCGAGGAAACCAGCACTCGCGAACAGTCCACGCCAGCGTTTTCCAGCCAAGCCTTATAACCCTGATCGACGAAGTCGCGACCAACCGCGGCCACCAAAGTTGGGTGGAGCCCCAGGCTTGCCAAGGCGAAGGTGATGTTTGCCGCGCAACCACCACGGCGAATATCAAGATCATCGACCAAGAAGGAGACGGCTAGTTTGTCCAGTTGGTCTGGAACCAGCGAATCGGCAAATTTGCCGGCGAAAGTCTGGAGGTGATCGGTGGCTACCGACCCAGCGATTGCTAGATGCACGCAGCACACAATATGCGATCGGGCTGGGTCCACCGAAAGTCGGTGGGCCCAGCCCGATCTTCAAGCGTTGTGTTAGTAGCTCAGTGGAACGAGTCGCCGCAGGCGCACGATCCGGTCGCCATCGGGTTGTCGATCGTGAAGCCCTGCTTCTCGATGGTGTCAACGAAATCGATCGTCGCGCCGTGCAGGTAAGGCAGGCTCATCCGATCCACGACCACGTTCACGCCGTCGAAGTCACGGATTTCGTCGCCGTCGAGCGAACGCTCATCGAAGAACAGCTGGTAGCGAAGACCAGAGCAGCCGCCTGGCTGAACTGCGATCCGCAAGGCGAGGTCGTCACGGCCTTCTTGCGCAAGCAGGTTCTTAACCTTCGTCGCTGCGCCATCGGTCATGGTCACGCCGTCGGCCGACGAAGTGGTCTCGGTGGCGGTTTCAGTAGAGGTCTGGTCCGTTGCGGTCATCGGTGCTCCTTGGGCAACAAGTGTGTCGGCGGTACTTGGGTTTCAACACCGACGAACGTGGTTCGATTCCCAATCGTACGCCGCAGGGGTCTAACCGGCTGTTAGCGACCGCTAATCGACCAACTTCGCGCAACTCTGGCGCTCAAATTCCGCAAGTGCTCGGCGGGGTTAGCGATCGCTTCGGCCAAACTGACCCGATCGGTAATCCCATAGGCAGATTCGACCCCAAGTGCGCGAATTTCGCGCGCACCGACGTCAACCTGCCCAGCGATGACGATGCACGGGCGGGCCGCCTCGCCGGCAACGGTCGCCACGCCATGAACCGCTTTCCCAGCCCGCGAGGAGTAGTCGAACGCACCTTCGCCGGTGATGACCAAGTCCGCCGTGCTGACTAACTCAGCCAAACCGGTCGCTTCGGCGACTTGACCGATGCCCGAAGTCATGGTCGCGCCTAGCTTCAACAGCGCGAATCCGAGCCCGCCTGCGGCGCCCGCACCCTTTGCGTCTGCGATTCGACGCTCGGTCGGCGTGTTGCCGCAGACGGCGTCGACGAACTTGTCGAGCAGGTGGTCGACGGTC
>JAPXRA010000058.1:0-9087 GCA_033813795.1 Aeromicrobium sp.
AGACTGCGGCGGATCGACTTCAGCCCATTGTGGCCGTTGTCACCGCCGCCGAGTTTGCAGCGCAGCGAGCCTAGTGGAAGATCGAGCTCGTCGTGCACCACGATCAGGTTCTCGACCTCGACGTTGTAGTACTTCAACAAAGCCGCGACTGCCGGGCCGCTTTCGTTCATATACGCCCGCGATCGGCCGAGCACTACTCGCTGGCCGTCCAAAAGCCCACTGACGGCGTCGGCCTTTGCCGCCTTAACCGACGAGAACTGGCCGCCCATTCGGGCGGCCAGTTCATCGGTGACAAAATAACCGACGTTGTGTCGGGTGGCGGCATACGTCGAACCTGGGTTACCCAACCCAACGACGAGCCAGGTCATCAGCCTTCGGTGGACTCCGCCTCGGCCGGGGCGGCCGCTGCGGCCGGTGCCTCGGTGGACTCCAGATCGGCCTCAACTTCGGCCGCGGTCGGCGCGTGAGTGACATTGACGATCAGGGCCTCGGCTTCGATGCCCAGGGTTGCGCCCTTGGGCAGAACCAGATCGGCCGCAGTGATCTGCGCACCAACGGCCAAGCCCTCGACCGAAACTTCGACCTCGGTCGGGATGTGGGTGGCTTCAACTTCGAGCGCAACGGTGGTGTGCTCGGTGACCAGCAGACTGCCCGATTCGGCTTCGCCGGTGATAACAACTGGGACTTCGACGGTTACCTTTTCGCCGCGCTTGACGATGAGCAGGTCGACGTGCTCGATGAAGCCCTTTAGCGGGTCACGCTGGACCTGCTTGGCGATGGCCAACTGCGAATCACCGTCGAGGTCGATCGAGAACAGGGCGTTAGCGGTCTTGAGCGCCATCATCGTGTCGTGTCCGGGCAAGGTCACGTGGATCGGATCGCTACCGTGTCCGTAAAGGACCGCGGGAATCTTGGCGTCGCGGCGGATCCGCCGAGCGGCACCCTTACCGAACTCGGTGCGCTTTTCTGCGGAAATCTTGATTTCGGACACGGTTCTGTTCTCTCCTAGGGAAGTTTTCGGCTCTGGCTCGGCGCTCAACACAGCACTCTTGTGGAGCGCCCTGTCGATCACGGCCCTAGGTGGGCCCTCGCCGAGGCAACTTTCAGAGTCTAACCCAGAGGTGGCGCTGGGCAAAAATTGTCTCGGTCGCGCTCATTCTGCGAATAAGCTGGTGACGGAACCGTCCTCGAATACCGCCGAGACCGCCTGGGCCAGAAGTGGAGCGATCGAAAGCACGGTGAGCTTGTCGAATTCCTGCTCCGGCAGCAGCGGCAAAGTGTTGGTGACGATGACCTCGGCGGCCACCGAGTCCTTTAGCCGGTTGACCGCTTCACCAGAAAACACCGCGTGGGTAGACACGATAATCACTTCGGCCGCGCCATCGTTCATCAGCGCCTCAGCGGCCTGGCAGATGGTGCCGCCGGTGTCGATCAAGTCGTCGACCAAGATGCAGGTACGGCCAGCGACCTCACCCACCACACGATTGGCCTTGCTGACGTTGGCTTGGGTTACGTCGCGGGTCTTGTGGATGAAGGCGAGCGGCGCGTTGTCGAATTGCCGCGCCCACTGCTCGGCGACCTTGATTCGGCCGGCGTCGGGCGAAACGACCGCCAACGGTTTGCCGCCGTAGTTCTTGCGGACGTAGCGCGTCAGGATCGGCATTGCCAGCAGGTGGTCCACTGGCCCGTCGAAGAAGCCCTGGATCTGTGCGGTGTGCAGATCGACAGTCATCAGCCGGTGGGCGCCCGCAGCCAAGAACAGATCGGCCATCAAGCGAGCGCTGATTGGTTCGCGGCCTAGGTGCTTCTTGTCCTGGCGAGCGTAGCCGTAGAACGGCAGAATCACCGTGATGCGCTTTGCCGAAGCCCGCTTAAGCGCGTCGATCATGATCAACTGCTCCATGATCGCTTCGTTGATCGGAGCGGCGTGGCTCTGAATCACAAACGCGTCACAGCCACGAACCGACTCATCGAATCGAACGTAGATTTCGCCGTTCGCAAAGTCGTAGGCCGTGGTCGGCACGAGTTCGACTTCGAGTAGGTCCGCAACTTGTTTGGCCAAGGTCGGGTGGACCCGGCCGGAGAACAACATCATGTTGTTCGTCTGGGTGCGCCTACTCAGGCTTTTGTTGTTCGCCACCACTGATCTCCTGCGTGGTTTGCTCCGCGACCGCCGCGGAGGAAGTACCTGGCCGCTGACGCGCGACCCATCCCTCGATTGTCCTCTGCCCGCTTTCACTAACTGTCAGTGCCCCTGCGGGGGTGTCTTCGCGCACTATCGTGCCGGCGCCAGTGTAAACACCGTCGCCGATGGCAACCGGCGCAACGAGGACGTTGTCGCAGCCGATCCGCACTTGTTTACCGACCGTGGTGCGGTGTTTTTTGGTGCCGTCGTAGTTCGCGGTAATGGTGCCGGCACCGAGGTTTGAACCTTCGCCGATTTCGGCGTCACCGACATAGGACAGATGCGGCACCTTGGCGCTAGGGCCTAGATGGGTGTTCTTGAGTTCGACGAACGCTCCGGCCTTTGCGCCGGCATCGATCACCACGCCCGGACGCAGATAGGTGAATGGTCCGACGCTCACCGCCGAGCCGATAACCGCGTCGGAACCGTGGGTGCGCACGATCGTGGCGTCATCGCCGACTTCCACATTGCGCAAGGTGGTGTCTGGGCCGATCGTGGCGCCGGCGCCAACCGTGGTGGCGCCAAGCAACTGCGTACCGGGAAGCAAGGTGGTGTCTGGGCCGATCGTCACGTCCGAGTCGACCCAGGTAGTTGCCGGATCGACAATCGTGACGCCTTCTGCCATCCAGTGCGCCAAAATCCGCCGGTTCAGCACGCTGCCCAGTTGAGCCAACTGGGCCCGGTTGTTGACGCCTTCGGTCTGCCACACGTCTTCGAGCAAGTGCGCGCCGACCGGCCGACCTTCGCTAACCGCCAGACCGACGATGTCGGTCAGGTACAACTCGCCTTGGGCATTGTCGGTGCTGAGCGCCCGAACCGCTCGGTTTAGGAACTCGCCGTCGACCACCAAAATTCCGCTGTTTACCTCGCGGGTTTGCAGTTCTTGGGCCGAAGCGTCTTTGTGCTCGCGAATAGCGGTGACGTTTCCTTCGCCATCTCGCAGGATTCGGCCATAGCCGGTCGGGTCATCGGGGGTGGAGGTCAAGATGGTGACCGCGCGAGCGCCTTGGCGGTGGTCGGCCAGCAGTTCTGCCAAGGTGTCCGCCGACAACAGCGGCACGTCGGCGTAGGTGACTAGGTAGGTTCCCTCGCCCGCATCGCCTAGCGCATCTAGAGCTACTCGCACCGCATCGCCGGTGCCGAGTTGTTTGGCCTGCACCGCAACAGCGGCGTGCGGGTCAAGTTCGGCCAAAGCGGCTTGGACTTGTTCGCGGTCGTGACCGACTACAGCGACAACTTGCTCGACGCCGAGTTCGCGAACCGCTGCCAGCGCATGCCCAAGCATCGACCGGCCACCAAGTTCGTGGAGCACCTTTGCGCGGCGCGATTTCATTCGCGTGCCGGCGCCAGCTGCCAGGACAATTGCGGTGACCTGTTCGCTCACGTGACTCCTTCGTCAATTCAGCGTGCGCTCCCCGGGTAGGAGTCGAACCTACGTCGCTAGTCCTGATTCAAAGTCAGGCGGGCCCTGCCGGCAGACCAACCGGGGATAGCCACATCAGGTTACCGGAGAGGAGTTTGCGACATCGCACCGCCATTTCTCTCGACATCAAGAATCTTGAGCACTACGGTGGCCCAATGGACGAGGTCGACCAGATTGTCGCTGCGTGGCGCCGCGAACGCCCCGACGCCGACGTAAGCGCGATGGAGGTTTTGAGCCGGGTTTCCAGGCTCGCAAAACGGCTCGATCGTGTGCGCAAACTTGCCTTCGCCACGGCCGAACTCGAGTCTTGGGAATGGGACGTGCTGGCCGCGCTGCGGCGCGCTGGCACCCCATATGAACTCTCGCCAGGACAACTCGTCTCAGCCACGCTGGTTACCAGCGGCACGATGACTAACCGGGTGGATCGGCTGGTTGACCGCAATCTGGTGTCGCGGCGCGCCGATCCGGCCGACCGACGAGGCGTTCTAGTGGCCCTGACGCCCGACGGTTTGGACCGGGTTGATGTGGCTTTGGATGCGCTTCTTGTGCGCGAACACGAACTCTTGGCCGCGCTTCCGCCAGCCGAGCGCGACCAGATCGCTGCAGCACTGGGCGAACTAACCAAATCGCTGGAAGCCGAGGGCCCAGAATCGGGCTAGGTGGCGAGCTGAAGCCAGCGGTGCTCTACTTCTTCCAGTTCGCTCGCTAACGGTTCGCGTTTTGCCGCTAGCATCATGAGTTCGTCTGGATTCGTGGCGGCCTGGACCATCAGTTTGTCCAGTTCGTCGATCTCGGCGGTTAGTTTCTCAATCCTGCGCTCGACGCGGGCGAGTTCTTTTTTCTGTTCGCGTTCCAGTTTGCCGCCGGCCGCGGTCGTCTCGGCTGGCGCGATCGGCGAGGCTGGCTGCGCAGCCAGTTGGCCGCGCAGCCGCAAGTACTCTTCGACTCCGCCGGGTAGATGGCGAAGGTGGCCGTCCAACACGGCGTACTGGTGATCGGTGACGCGTTCGAGCAAATAGCGATCGTGTGAGACCACCAGCAAGGTGCCCGCCCAGGTGTCAAGCAGGTCTTCGATCGCAGCCAACATGTCGGTGTCCATGTCGTTGGTTGGCTCGTCCAAAATCAACACGTTTGGTTCGTCGAGCAAGATCAGCAGGAGTTGCAGCCGCCGCTGTTGGCCGCCGGACAGGTCCTTGACTTGGGTTGAGAGTTGCGCAGACTTGAACCCGAGTCGCTCCAGCAGTTGACTGGGCGTCATTTCCTTGCCGTCGGCGACGTAACTGGCCCGCCGACTGGCCACGACGTCGCTAACGCGGTCGTCGGCGAACTGAGCCAGATCCGACAGGCTTTGGGTCAGTGCGGCGATCTGGACAGTCTTGCCGCGTTTCACTCGGCCCGCCGTGGGCGAGATTTGGCCTGTAATCAGGCCCAAAAGGGTGCTCTTGCCGGCGCCGTTCGGGCCTAAGATTCCGGCCCGCTCCCCCGGCGCGATCCGCCACAGAACGTCTCGCAGCACCGGTTTGTCACCATAGGCAACCGATACGTCAATCAGGTCGACCACGTCTTTGCCAAGTCGCGAGGTGGCGAGTTTGGCCAGTGACACCGAATCGCGCACCGGCGGCTCGCGTTCGATCAAGGCGTTGGCAGCGTCGATCCGGAACTTCGGTTTTGAAGTTCGCGCCGGGGCGCCGCGGCGCAGCCAAGCCAGTTCCTTGCGCATCAGGTTCTGCCGGCGTTCTTCCGAAGCTGCCGCCTGCCGGTCTCGTTCGACGCGTTGCAAGACATAGGCCGCGTAGCCGCCTTCGAAGGCGTCGACGGTGGCGTCGTGCACTTCCCAGGTCAAGGTGCAAACTTCGTCGAGGAACCAGCGGTCGTGCGTAACGACGGCCAAGGCCTCGGACCGACTGGCGACGTGTTCGGCCAGCCAACGCACACCCTCCAGATCGAGGTGGTTGGTCGGCTCGTCAAGGATGAGCAGATCCCAACGCTGAACGAGCGTCTTGGCCAATGCCACCCGGCGTCGTTGCCCACCGCTGAGGTCGCCCACCAGTGCCGACCGGTCGAAGTCGCCCAGGAGTCCGGCGAGCACATCGCGCACGGCCGGGTCAGAGGCCCATTCGAATTCTGGCCGGTCGCCGACTACTGCTTCGATCGCAGTTTGGCTCGGGTCTAGGTCGTCCGTCTGTTCCACGAAGCCGACGCGTAGATCTCGGCGCCAGGTGACTCGGCCTGAGTCGGGCTCCAGTCGTTTGGCGATGATCTTGAGTAGGGTTGATTTGCCGTCACCGTTGCGACCAACCACCCCGATCCGGTCACCTTCGCCGATCCCGACGGTTACCTCATCGAGCACGGTGGCGGCAGGGAACGACTGACCGATCCGCTCGGCGACAACTAACGGCGCCATCAGATGTGCCGCGCGCCCAGCACTGGTCCGCGGGACTGAATCACGTCGGCGGCGTTGCTGGCGCTGGCCAGAGCCATCGCGAGATCGAGTGCGTGCTGCTCGGAGGCGGCAAGGAACATCGTGGTCGGTCCAGAACCAGAGAGGATCGCGCCGAGAGCGCCAGCGTCTAAGCCGAGCTCGAGGGTGTCGGCAAGTTCTGGGCGTAAAGACAAAGCCGCCTCGGTCAGATCGTTGGAAAGCGCTCGCCCAAGTGCCCGCGCGTCGCCGGCCCGCAGCGCGTTCAGCAAAGCATCGGGCACCTCGGGCTCTTCGACACCGTGCGGATTCAGCCGATCAAACTCGGCGTAAACCGCCGCGGTCGACAGACCCTCATTCGCCGTGGCGAACACCCAGTTGTATCCGCCTCTGGCCAAAACAGGGCTGACTTTTTCACCGCGCCCGCTGCCGATCGCGTTTCCGCCGTGCAGCAGGAACGGCACGTCGCTGCCGAGTTCGGCCGCGAGTGGTTCAAGGTCGCTGCGGCCAAGGCCGCCGCCCCAAAGCTCGTTCAAGCCCACCAGAGTTGCCGCGGCGTCGGCCGAACCACCAGCCATGCCGCCGGCGACCGGAATCACTTTTCTAATTGAGATATCCGCACCAAGGTCGGGGTTCCCCAGCCGATGCCGCAAGAGGGTCGCGGCTCGAATCGAGAGGTTGTCTTGACCGAGCGGCACTTCGGAGCCTTCAGGCAGATCCAGCTCGGTGTGGACTGCAACGTTTAGCTCGTTGTCTTTGCGATCGACGAATTTGAGTTCATCGTGCAGGTCCACTGCCTGGTAGACCGTTGCGAGTCGGTGATAGCCGTCGGGGCGCACCCGGCCCACGCCAAGGCACAGGTTGATCTTTGCCGGCACTCGCACGGTCACGGTAGACAACACGGGACAAACCTATCGGTCAGATCCGGTTTAGCGCAGCCCGCTAGCCCCAAAGCCAAGTCAGCCACGCCGTTTTGCGGCGATTGAAATCGCGGCGGCCAAGACCTCAATCCCACGTTCGACATCGGCTTGGCGAACGTCCTCGGCCGGGTGATGGCCGATGCCGTCGACCGAGCGAACTAGCAACACCGCGGCGTCAGTCAGCCCGGCTAAGACGCTCGCCTCGTGCCCGGCCCAGGACAGGATTTGTGGCAAGTCAGCAGCTTCCAGCAAGGACTCTTGCAGCCAATTGGTGCAGTCAACGCTGGGTGCGTGATGCGTCTGACCCCAACTGAATCGCAGTCCGCGACTGTCGCAGATTTCGCCAATCTGCTCCACGATCGAGTCCCAAAGTTCAGCGAGTTTTGCGTCGGTGCGGTGTCGAACGTCGACGCTGAAATCAACCCGTCCCGCGATCACGTTCACCCCGCCGGGTACGACGTTCAACTGACCGACGGTGGCCGCTCCCCCACTTTGAATCGCCAAGTGTTCGATTTCGGCGACCGCAAGTCCGGCGGCGACCAGCGCGTCTTTGCGGGACGCGTAGGCAGTGGCGCCGCTGGGTCGCGCCTCACCAACGACGTTGACGACGAACCGACTGACGCTCGCAGTCGAACTGACGACCGCTAGCGGCGATTCGGCCGCACCGAGCACAGCACCCTGCTCGAGTGCCGTTTCGAGATAGCCGACGAGTTCGGGGCGACTGCGGGCGGCCTCACCGATCCGCCTGGGGTCTAGGCCCCACTGGCGAAAGGCCTCCAAAACAGTGGTCCCCTGCTGATCACGAAGATCCCACCAGTCGTCGTCCCACTGGCCGGCCGCGGCAGCGCTGCTGAGCATGGCGGTGGCGAACCTAGCGCCTTCGTGATCACCGAAGCAGACGACTTCCAGCGCGAACGGCGAGGAGTGCAGTTGGTCTTTTAGCAATTCGATCGCTGCGAGCGAAATGGTCAGGCCAAGTGGGCCGGCAAAACTGCCGCCGTCGGGGACAGTGTCGAGATGTGAGCCAAGAACCAAAGCGCCCAAGCCTGGCTCTGCGCCTTCGATCCGTCCCCATTGGTTTCCGGCAGCGTCCGTCCAAGTACGCAGACCCAATTCACGCATCCAACCGGCCACGACTTCGTTAGCCGCCCTGTGCTGGGGGGTCAGATAGAACCGTTCCAACCGACTTGGATGCGCCGAAAACCGGTTCAGTGACTCACAACGTTCCACGGCGACGGCCGCGGCCGATTTTTGGCTCACGCCGTCACCGTAGAACACCGATGTTTCAACAATGTTGACTGAGGCTGAACCTTCTTAGGCCAAGACGTTCTTGATCGTCTTCTTGGCGGTAAAAGCGCCCACAATCAGCGAGATGCCGTAGACGAGCGCGTAGATGCCGATGACCAGCACAACTGTCTTGATTCCGGTTACCGGGAAGGCGATGAATAGCACACCCAGCGAGACCGAGATCAGACCGGAGATCAGGGTCCAGATCCACCCCTTGGCACCCTCGGACTTAAGCCCGAACGCGCCCATGATGTGCAGTAGGCCAGAGATTAGCGCCCAAGCCGCGATCAGCAGCAAGATCGCCAGTGCGGCAGTGGCCGGGTAACGCATGGCGATGACGCCCAAGGCGATGCCGATGACACCGTTGAACACCACCCAGCCCCATTGCGGGCCGCGCAAGGCGAAGCCGGCGATCACCGAGATCAGGCCGTCGATCAGGCTGAAGATACCGAACACGAAGATGAGCGCCTTGAACGTCGACACCGGGGCGAAAAGTGCTAGCAGTCCAAACGCGGTTGCCAAAACTCCTCGCGCAAGCAGGAACCAGAAGGTGATTTTGGCGAAGGACGAGATCGCATCTGTTGCAGTGGTCATGCTCGCACTCTAACGCTGCGTGGCCGCCGCGAGCCGCCAACTCGCGTCTCGCCGCCAGGTGTCGCCGTTGCTTGGCAGTCAGCGGCCCAGTGCCGCGGCAATCGCGCTGAACTGCACCACGGTGAGTTGTTCGCCACGAGACTGCGGGTCCACCCCGGCGGCGAGCAGAGCTTGCTCGGCCGCTTGGGCCGAACCGGCGAACCGGCCAAGGGCTGCGCGCAGCGTCTTTCGGCGTTGAGCAAACGCTGCATCTACCACT
>JAPXRA010000059.1:0-9003 GCA_033813795.1 Aeromicrobium sp.
GTTCATCGCCTTGGGGTTGGCTTGGTCTTTGCGCACCCCCGACGCCCAAACCGGCGACAACCGATTCGTCGGGGTAGTTATTGCCACGGCTGCACTGATCGTTTTGGCGAGTTTGGCGACTCCGGCTTCGCGGCGAGCGCTGGCTGATCCGGGACATGAAGACCTGAGCGGCTCCGAGTCCTAGCGCAGAGCCGACTGAGGCCAAACTGACCGCCTGTGAGAGACTGGCCGATGGGTAATCCCCGCTTCTACGTAGCCAGGTAACCACACCCGGCAGCCCGATCGGCGCCGTTGGTTCGGAACTGAAACTGCTAGAGATCCTGCCGCTATTGACCCCGAACCGATCGATGTTGACCAACTCATGACGCTTTCTGAACACGACGATCCAGTATTCGCCCTTCACCGTGGCGGAAAGATGGAGATCGCCGCAACCGTCCCGGTGGCCAATGCTGACGACTTGTCGCTGGCGTACACCCCCGGCGTTGCGCTGGTGTGTGAGGCAATCGCCGCCGATCCAGAACTGGCCCACGAATACACCTGGGTCTCCAACACTGTCGCCGTCGTGACCGACGGAACGGCCGTGTTGGGTTTGGGCGATATCGGCCCCGAAGCGTCCATGCCGGTGATGGAAGGCAAGGCGATCTTGTTCAAACAGTTCGGCGGCGTCGACGCGATTCCGGTTGCCCTCGACACCACCGACACCGACGAGATCGTCGAGACTGTTGTCAGACTCGCGCCCACCTTCGGCGGAATCAACCTAGAAGACATTTCCAGCCCGCGCTGTTTTGAAATTGAACGTCGTCTGATCGAACGCCTAGACATCCCGGTGTTCCACGACGACCAGCACGGGACCGCAGTAGTCGTTTTGGCCGGCTTGTACAACGTGCTTCGCCTGACCGATCGTGAACCACACGAAATCAAGGTAGTGATTTCGGGCGCCGGTGCCGCGGGCGTGGCGATTACCAAGATCTTGCGTTCCGCTGGTGTTCGCAAGATCAGCGTGGTTGACCGTTCGGGCGTAATCGTCCCGGGTCGAGATGGCCTAAACGAAATCAAAGAGTGGCTCGCCGAAGAAACCGCGGACTGGGCCAAGCCCGGCACGATCGAGCAGGCGCTTGACGGCGCCGACGTCTTCATCGGTGTCTCCGGCGGCACTGTTCCAGAAGAAGCGGTCGCCAAGATGGCCCCCGATGCGGCCATTTTCGCTTTGGCTAACCCCCACCCAGAGGTTCACCCCGATATCGCCAACAAGCACGTGCGTATCGTCGCCACTGGCCGGTCGGACTTCCCGAACCAGTTGAACAATGTGCTGGTATTCCCCGGAATTTTCCGCGGCGCATTGGAAGTTCGGGCAACTGCGATCTCCGAGTCGATGAAGCTCTCGGCCGCGCGTGCGATCGCTGATTTGGTCTCGGACGAGGAACTTACCGAGGCCTACATCATTCCTTCGCCGTTTGACTCGCGAGTGGCCCAAGCAGTTTCGCGGGCGGTTACTGAGACTGCGCGCCGCGACGGTCTCGCTCGTCGGCCATACTGATACTTTTCAGGATCGCTCGGCTCAGTTCTGCGACGGATTCGTCGTGCCGTTACCCGCTGGGCGATGTTTGCAGTTCTGACAAACTCGACCATTGGAAGTGGGCGCACCTGAAATGAAACTGAGTCCAAGACGGCGCGTACTGGTCATTGTGCTGAGCATGATTGTTGGCTTTTCCTTAACCGCCCCGGTGCTGGCGTCGGCACAAGCAACTGACTCTGTTGCGAGTTCGCAAAAGCAAATCGGTGACTGGTCACTGCGGAAGTTGGCCTCCGATAAATGGGAAATCAGCTGGCGCTCGCCTAAGCGCCTGCCGGTCACTTCGGACCGACCGCAAATGCTTCGAGCCGGAAGCCTGATCGGTACTGCGGTAGTTCGGCAAAACCGGGTTGTATCTACCGTCATTAGGTCCGAGGTGAAGCCGAGCCTTAAGGGACTGTCGGTTGTGTTGTCCGGTAGAGACGTGTCCAAAACAACAAAGTTGCCTACCAAGCCCAAGTTCGACAGTCGGATCGCTGAAGTTCAACCAAGTGAACTGCTAGATTTCGATCCCGCCGAACCGGGCAATTTAGAAGTTGAGTCCGCCGACTATACGGGCCCTGCTATCGAAGTTGAGGGGTTTGCCGAAAACGTCGAGTTCGTCGGCCACGTCGTTGAGCCGAAGTTGGACCAAGACGTTGGCTTGCGTCCGGTTGTGCTGTTTCTGCATGGCCGCCATGAATACTGCTATTCGCAAGACGACTCTGGCGACGGGTCATGGCCCTGCAAGGGCTCGGAAAAAGAAGTCCCGAGCCATCTTGGTTACGACTATTTGCAGAAGCGGTTGGCGTCTCAGGGGTACTTCACGGTTTCGGTTCGAGCGAACGGCATCAATGCTCAAGATTGGAACCTGGGCGACGGGGGTGCCGCCGCACGGGCCAAACTCGTCAAGTCCCACCTCGACTACTGGACCGAACGCGCGCAGTCACATCAACTCGACCTAGACCAAGTTGTTTTGGTTGGTCACAGCCGAGGTGGCGAGGGTGTTGCCAGGGCGGCTATCAATATTGGGTTGAACGCTCCATACCGAATCGTCGGAACGGTACTGCTGGCGCCTACCAACTTCGGTGGGCAGGCTGCGCCATATGTACCCACAGTCTCTGTCTTGCCGTACTGCGATGGCGACGTCTATGACCTCCAAGGTCAGCGATACACCGATATTGCCCGTGATTTCCGCGCCGACGACACGGCGTTGCGCTCGTCGGTCTTGGTGATGGGGGCGAACCACAATTACTTCAATTCGGAATGGACGCCAGGCAGCATCGCGCCGTCGAACGATGACTGGTGGGGTGATGAGCGTCAGGAATGCGGAGTTAAGCACCCGAAGCGACTTTCGGCGGCTAAACAGCGGTCGGTCGGTACGGCTTACGTCACTGCAGCAGTTCAACTCTTCACCGGCCAGGATTCACGGACACTGGCTTTGTTCGATGGTTCAGCTGCGCGGGTGGCCTCGGCCGGTTCCGCAGTTGTCTATAGCCATGCAGTCGGGACCGGTAGAAGCCTGCGGGTTCCGGGGGTAGGCACGAGCCCAACCAGTTCAACGATGGATTCTAATTTTTGTCGAAGCGTCGTGGTCGAAAAATCTAGACACTCGGTTTGTGGTCGTGGATCTGAAATGGTCTACATCTCGCCGCACCTGCCAATGCGTGGCGAGATGTACCCGGAGCGGAATTTGCTGGAATTGTCTTGGAGTAAATCTGGGCAGGTCGGCGGACTCTACTTCGACCGAGACCTGAACGTTAGTGGTCGGACTTTACAAATTCGAAGCGCAGTTGACCCAGTTCGTGGACCAGTCGCAGTCAAAGTGCGACTGACCGATGCAACCGGAGCGAGCGCTGACTTTACGCCGCAGGGCGGCGCCGAAGTCCCCGTCCTGAACGAGTCGGCGAGTCTCACTCGAATCTGGGGGCAGTCGCTAAATGTTGAACCGACTGGAGCCACGCTCGACCTGAACAAGATCAGGTCGGTTGAGTTGGTTTCGCAAACCAACCGAGGGCGGGTTTGGGTCTTGGACGTGGCAGCGGTTTCGCCAGGGCTTCCTAGCGTGCCGCAAAAGCGGCTTCCGCTGGTGTCATTGGGGAAGGCGAAGGTAATGGAAGGCAACAGTCGGGTCGCCAAGACCGCTCGAGTGCCGTTCAGCCTCAACGAACCGGTAGCGGCTAGGAGCACGTTTACCGTTCGGTCAATGTCCTATGGAACCGGTCAGCCCTCTGACCAGCAGACCGTCCATCTTGCGCCCGGTCAAACGCACGGCACCATCGCCGTGGACTACGTGGGCGACAAGTTGCCAAGCATCGGTGGTCAGGCAAGTTTTGATTTGAGCGCGTGGGCAATTTCTGGCGTAATGACCGACAACTATTCCGGCAGCCTGACGATCGTTGAAGATGATCCGCTGCCGACTTTGACGCTCAAAGCAAAGAAGCGGACCGTCAAGGAAGGGCAGAACGCCACTTGGGAGTTCAAGACTTCCGCACCGCTGGCAGAGGAAGCTTGGCTTGAGGTGATGGTGCTCCGAGGGCCGACTGGAACGCCAGCACTTACTGGCGGTGACGTAACCCGTAGATGGGGGATCGCGCACGGTGTATTGAGCAGGAAATTGCCGCTTCACAAGCAGGAAATCTACTACCAAGATGTGCTTAGAGCCGGCGAAACAAAGTTGCTGCTCGAAGTGCCGATTGCAAAGGACAAGTGGCGTGAGGGACGTGAGCAAATCACCCTACGGGTCCAAATTGGTGGCTCGAAGTTGGCCGCGACCCGGACAATCTATGTCGCGCCTTCGAGGCAGGGCCGCTAACTCGTAGGCCGGTCGAGGGGCTAGCCTCGAGACGCGCACGACCCTCGTACTAGGAGACAAGTTCATGTTCGCCGTATATGCAGAATCGATGGATCCAGCCAACCCGCTCGACGGGCTCGTGGTTGGTGAGCGCCCAGAACCAGAGGTTCCGGCCGGTTGGACCACAGTCTCGGTCAAGGCCGCATCGATCAACCATCACGACGTGTGGAGTCTTCGCGGCGTGGGACTGCGCGAAGAATCGCTGCCGATGATCTTGGGCTGCGACGCGGCTGGCATCGATGAAGATGGCAACGAAGTTATCGTGCACGCGGTGATCAGTGACCCAAATTGGGTCGGTGACGAAACGCTTGACCCTCGGCGGTCGCTGCTCTCGGAGCGGTTCCAGGGCACTTTCGCCGACCGAGTGGCTGTCCCGAAGCGGAACGTGATCGCCAAACCGGCGGGGCTGTCGATGGCGGAGGCCGCGACCTTGCCGACTGCTTGGCTGACCGCCTACCGGATGCTTTTCACTCAAGCCGATCTCAGCCCAGGCGACACCGTCTTGGTGCAGGGTGCTGGCGGGGGAGTGGCCACCGCACTGATCGCTTTGGCCCGGGCCGCTGGCCTTAACGTGCTGGCCACCAGCCGTGACGAAACCAAGCGCGCCCGAGCCCTAGAGATTGGCGCCCACGAAGTATTCGATTCGGGTGCTCGCCTGCCGGTGAAGGTAGATGCGGTGATGGAGACCGTCGGTGCGGCGACCTGGTCGCACTCGATTCGCTCGATGCGCCCCGGCGGAACCCTGGTCATCTCCGGCGCCACCTCAGGCGACGCGCCAAGTCACGCCGAACTTACCCGGATTTTCTTCCAGCAGATGCGGGTTCACGGTTCGACCATGGGCACTCGCGATGAGCTGCGTCGCTTGGCCGAGTTCATGGCGCTTACGGGGACCGGCCCGCTGATCGACACGGTGCTGCCGATGGAGCAGGCCGCCGAAGGAATCTCGCGGATTGCCGCCGGCGACGTGTTCGGCAAAATCGTGCTGACTCGCCCGTGACCGCCACGGTGGTCGGCCGCTAGTCTTCTTCGTCGTCTAGCCGCGCTAACCAAGTGGCTAGACGTTCAACCGGCGTCTCGAACTCGGGGTTCAAGTCGACAAATAGCGACAACTGGTCGGCCAGCCACGCGAACGAGAATTCCTCCTCGCCGCGTCGGCTGACCAACTCCTCAATGCCTCGGTCGGTGAAATACATCGGCTCAGGCGAAGGCGCGTTCCATTAGGTCCTTGAGTTCAGTCAGGTGGACCGCGTGCGATCCGGTCGACGGTGCCGCCGACTCAGCGCGCGTAACCTGATTGATCCGGATACCGAACTCGTCGCGCAAGTGGACTGCCACATGCGGCCACGGGCCCTGATTCTCCGGCTCGTCTTGAACCCAGCGGATCTCCTGCAAGTTGGTGAACTTGGCCAACTCGGAGCGGATCTCTTCGGTGGGGCGCGGGTAGAGCTGTTCGAGCCGAACGATCGCGGTGCGCGGGCTGTCGCCTTCGCGCTTCTTGCGTTCGGTCATCAAGTCCCAAGTGATCTTGCCCGAGCACAAGAGAACGCGTTCCACCTTGGCTGCGTCGATCGAGTCATCGCCGATCACCGGGCGGAACGTTCCGCTGGTGAATTCGTCCGGCTGGCTCGTCGCCTGCTTGTTGCGCAGCATCGATTTGGGGGTGAACACGATCAGCGGACGGTGCTCGGCCTCGAGGTTCTGACGACGCAACAGGTGGAAGTACGACGCTGGCGTCGATGGCTGCGCGACCGTGAATTCGTCGTTGGCTGCCAAGGTCAAGAAGCGTTCGATTCGTCCTGAGGAGTGGTCTGGGCCTTGGCCTTCGAAACCGTGCGGCAACAGCAACACCACGCCGGACTTTTGGCCCCACTTGGTTTCGCCCGAACTGATGTACTCGTCGATCACCGACTGCGCGCCGTTGACGAAGTCACCGAACTGCGCCTCCCACATCGTTAGCGCTTCGGGGCGAGCCACCGAGTAGCCGTACTCGAAGCCGAGGGCGGCGTACTCGCTCAGAAGTGAGTCGTAGACATAGAACGAGGCTTGCTCCTCGCCCACATGCTGCAGTGGCGTCCACTCATTGGCGTTGATTCGGTCAATGATCGTGGCGAATCGGGTGGTGAAGGTGCCACGTCGCGAGTCTTGTCCGACGAGGCGGACCGGGCGGCCTTCGCGCAAGAGTGAACCCATCGCGATGATCTCGCCGGTGCCCCAGTCGATCGGGCCGGCAGTGATCGAAGCGGCACGGCGCTGCAATTGCGGCAACACCTTGGGGTGCACGGTGAATCCGTCAGGCACGGCCGTGTAGGCCTCGGCGACTGCTTTGAGCGTCTCGTCAGTTACCGCGGTGACCAACACGTCGTCGAACGGCTTGTCCGGGTAATCGGGAGTACGGGTGTAGTCCTCAGCGTTGTGCTCAGCCTGCTTGACCGTGATGAAGTTCTGTTCCAGCAACTTCTGGTATTCCTGCAGCGCCTGCTCGGCCTCTTCGAGGGAGATGTCGCCACGACCAACCAAAGCTTCGGTGTAGAGCTTTCGCACCGACTTCTTCTGTTCGATCGTGTCGTACATCAGCGGCTGGGTGAAGCTGGGGTCATCGCCTTCGTTGTGTCCGCGGCGGCGGTAGCAAATCAGGTCGATCACGATGTCCTTGTTGAACGTCGCCCGGTACTCATAGGCCAACTGAGCTGCCTGGATGCAAGCTTCAGGGTCGTCGCCGTTGACATGGAAGATCGGCGCTTGAATCATCCGGGCCACGTCGGTCGAGTAGGTCGAGGACCGTGAGGAAGACGGGCTGGTGGTGAAACCAACCTGGTTGTTCACGATCACGTGGATCGTGCCGCCAGTGCGGTAACCGCGCAGTTGCGAAAGGTTCAGCGTCTCTGCCACGACACCCTGACCGGCGAAGGCCGCGTCGCCGTGGACTAGAACCGGCAGAACCGGGAACTCTTCACCGCGATCCAAGACGTCCTGCTTGGCCCGGGCGATGCCTTCGAGCACCGGGTCGACGACCTCAAGGTGCGACGGGTTTGCCGCCACCGAAACCTTGATCTTGTCGCCCTTGACCGAGGTGAATTCCCCGTCAACGCCCAAGTGGTACTTGACGTCGCCAGAACCCTGGACCGTGCGCGGGTCGATGTTGCCTTCAAACTCGCGGAAAACCAAGGCCGGGTCCTTGCCGGCGATGTTGACCAAGACATTGAGGCGGCCACGGTGCGCCATGCCAATGCAAACTTCTTCAAGTCCGTCGGCTGCCGCGTTGTCGCAGATCTCGTCTAGCAACGGGATGGTGGTTTCGCCGCCCTCGAGGCTGAATCGCTTCTGGCCAACGAACTTGGTCTGCAAGAAGGTTTCGAACGCTTCGGCTTGGTTCAGTTTCTGCAGAATCCGAAGTTGCTCTTCGCGGGCCGGCTTGGTGTGCGGCCGTTCGATTCGCTTTTGGAACCAAGCGCGTTCGCCCGGCTCTTGCAGGTGCATGTATTCGATCGCCATCGTGCGGACGTAGGAGTCACGCAAAATGCCCAAGATCTCACGCAATTTCATGAACCGCTTGCCGGCGGCCTTGCCGAAGGAGCCGACCGGGAACTCCCGGTCCAGATCCCACAAGGTCAGGCCGTGCGAAGCGATATCGAGGTCAGGGTGCGTGCGCTGGCGGTATTCGAGCGGGTTGGTGTCAGCCATTAGGTGGCCGCGGACCCGGAAGGCGTGAATCAGCTCGAGCACGCGGGCCTGGCGGTCGACGTCGTCGTCGCGGCTGACTGCAATGTCGGTCGCCCAGCGGATCGGCTCATACGGGATCCGCAGTGACCGGAAGATCTCGTCGTAGAAACCCTCTTCGCCCAGCAGCAACTGATGAACGCGTCGCAAGAATTCGCCAGACTGAGCACCCTGAATGACCCGGTGGTCGTAGGTGGACGTCAGCGTCATCATCTTGGACACCGCCATCTGGGCGATGGTGTGTTCGGACGATCCCTGGAACTCCGGTGGGTACTCCATCGAACCGACGCCGATGATTACGCCCTGGCCGGCCATGAGGCGTGGCACGGAGTGGTTCGTGCCGATGCCGCCGGGGTTGGTCAGACTGACCGTGGTGCCTTGGAAGTCAGCGACTTCGAGTTTGCCGTCGCGTGCTTTACGAACGATGGTTTCGTACGCCCGCCAGAACTGGGCGAAGTCCATCTTTTCGGTCTCTTTGATGCTCGGCACGAGCAACTGACGTGAGCCATCGGGCTTTTGCAAGTCGATCGCGAGCCCAAAGTTGATGCTCTTTGGCTGCAGTTGTACCGGCTTGCCAGCCTCGTTGGTTTCGTAGCCGGTGTTCATTTCGGGCATGGCCTTCATCGCTTGGACGATGGCGTAGCCGATCAGGTGGGTGAACGAGACCTTGCCGCCTCGCGCGCGGGCGAGGTGGTTGTTGATCACGACGCGCTGATCGAACAGCAGTTTCACCGGAACGGAGCGAACGCTGGTCGCCGTCGGTACAGCAAGGCTGGCGTCCATATTTGCTGCGGTGCGCGCGGCCGCACCCTTCAGCACAACCTTGTCGACCCCGTCAGAACTCGGGCTAGGCGCAACTGGTTTGGCCGCTGGCTTGGCG
>JAPXRA010000060.1:0-8795 GCA_033813795.1 Aeromicrobium sp.
GTCTTGAACCGACTCGATTTGGCGACCGCCGAATTGGTCACCATCGTGGTTGGTCGAGAAGGCGATTTGGCCGATTGCGACCAAGTGCGAGCCCAGATTGCCCGCAGCGCGCCGCACGTCGACGTAGAAGTTCTGCAAGGCGGCCAGGAAACGTACAACCTGTTTATCGCGGTCGAGTAGATGACCGTTGACTTCGACACTCGGCTTTCGGCGGTCGTTGGCGGCTCGGCCGCGAAACTTGAGAAGGCGTTTGACTACCGAACGGTCGGCGACCTCTTGCGTCATTTCCCGCGCCGCTACATCGACCTGGAGCATCCGGAGAGCTTTGACGCGCTCGAGCCCGGACAGATCGTCGTCTTCGTCGCCACGGTGACTTCGGTTCGAAAGATCAGTTTTCGCAACAACCCGCGCAAGTTTCGGGTGCTGGTGACGCTTTCGGATGGCAAGTCGCAGATGGAGGCGGTCTTCTTCAACCAATACGCCGTCACCAAGACGCCAGTTGGCAGCCAACAACTGCTCTCTGGCGAAGTCTCCAGTTATCAGGGCTCGCTGCAGTTGGCCTCGCCGCAAATGCGCGAACTCGCCCCCGGCCAGACACTTAGTGACCTCGGCCGAGGCGGTTCGGTGCTGCCGATCTACCCGGCTGCGGCAGGGATAACGTCGTGGGAGATCGAACGGTCGATCCACCTGGCATTGGACGTAGTTGATCGGTTCGCCGATCCGATCGGTCCGAAGGTGGCGGCTGAACACAAGTTCGTCAGCAGCGCCAAGGCCTACGAACTAATCCATCGCCCGCTCAAGCGGTCAGACCCGGTGGTGGCGCAGAAGAGGTTGAAGTTTGAAGAAGCCTTCGAGGTGCAGGCAGTTTTCGCCAAGCGTCGACTCGACTCGGCGGCAAGATCAGCAATCCCGCGAAAGCTAGTCGAGGACAGAATCAGGTCGCAGTTCGAACAGCGACTGCCGTTTGAACTCACCGCCGGGCAATCCGAAGTAGTCGCCCAAATCAGTGCGGACTTGGCGGCTGAGCACCCGATGCACCGGCTCTTGCAGGGCGAGGTGGGATCTGGCAAGACGATCGTTTCGGTCTTGGCGATGCTGCAGGTGGTCGACGCCGGCGGTCAGGCGGTGCTGCTAGCGCCGACAGAAGTCCTAGCAACGCAGCATCACCGCGGGATCGAACGGATGCTCGGCGACTTGGCCGCTGGCGGGATGCTGGGCGGGGCCGAACACTCGACCACGGTCCGTTTGCTAACCGGTTCGCTGAGCGCTAAAGCCCGCAAGGCGGCGTTGCTAGACATCGCTTCTGGGGCGGCCGGAATCGTGGTGGGAACCCACGCACTGCTGGAACCGTCGGTGATGTTTGCCGACCTCGGCTTGGTGGTAATCGATGAGCAGCATCGGTTCGGGGTTGAACAGCGCGCGGCACTTGCCGACCGAACCTCCGCGGCCGAAAACGTGAGTCCGCACGTTCTGGTGATGACGGCAACGCCGATTCCACGGACGATCGCAATGACGGTGTTCGGTGACCTGGACGTGTCTACCTTGCGTGAACTTCCGGCGGGACGATCCCCAATTAGTTCGACGGTGGTGCCGTTGGCCTCTCAGCCCGCGTGGCTCGATCGGGCTTGGGCCAGGGCGCGAGAAGAGGTGGCCAAAGGCCGGCAGGTCTATGTGGTGGTTTCGCGGATCGGCGAGGACGATCGCGAGGAAGACATCGCCGATGATGCATCAGCTGAAGAGCAGCGCCTACCAACTGTCGGCCTACTGGACCTAGCCGAGGAGTTGGCCGCCGAGCAGTTTCACGATCTTCGCGTTGGTCGCCTGCACGGCCGGCTAGCGCCAGAGGAAAAGGACGCGACGATGGCGGCGTTCGCCGCCGGAGAGATCGACGTCCTAGTGGCGACGACGGTGGTCGAAGTTGGCGTCGATGTGCCAAACGCGACGATGATGATCGTGATGGACGCAGACCGGTTCGGTGTTTCCCAGCTTCACCAGTTGCGCGGGCGAGTCGGGCGAGGCTCGCAGCCAGGCCTTTGCCTGCTCGTCTCGAACGCACCGCCACAAAGCGCAGCACGAATCCGCCTCGATGCGGTGGCATCGACTAACGACGGTTTTGAACTATCCAAACTCGATGTGGAAATGCGGCGCGAAGGCGATGTGCTGGGCGCGCGTCAGTCTGGCGTCCGCTCCAGTCTGCGTCTGCTGTCAGTGGTCAAAGATGCCGCCGTGATCGAGACGGCACGCGCAGCCGCGACCGAAGTGGTCCAAGCCGGTGAACTTGAGCCAGACTTGATCGCCTCGATCGCTAGGTTGGAAGAGTCCGAACGCGCCGACTTCTTGGAGCGAACATGACCCGAATCGTCGCTGGAAAGTGGGGCGGTCGCCGAATCCACACCCCGACCGGAGACAACACCCGCCCGACCACGGACCGTGTGCGCGAGGCGGCGTTCAGTTCGCTCGGGTCGTTGCTCGGCAGCTTCGACGGTTTGCAAGTCTTGGACCTTTTCGCTGGCTCGGGTGCCTTGTCATTTGAGGCGCTATCGCGCGGGGCCGACCACGCCGACTTGGTGGAGGCCGATGCCAAGGTCGCGACTGTGATCAAACGAAACGTCGCTGAACTAGGTGCAAATGCAACGGTTCATCGCACCAAAGCTGAGACTTTCCTAGAGCGTGCCAACGCCACTTGGGATCTCGTATTCGTTGATCCGCCCTATGCGGTCGAAACCGCCGAGGTGACTGCGCTGGTGGCGGCGCTGCGTTCGAAACTGGCCGACGACGCGGTCGTAGTTGTGGAACGTTCGAGCAGAACGCCGTTTGTATGGCCGACAGAATTTGAGCCAATTCGTGACAAGGCATACGGCGAGACTCAACTTTGGTACGGTCACTGACATGACGCGCGTGGTGTGCCCAGGTTCCTTTGACCCGGTGACGAACGGTCACCTCGACATCATCGAGCGAGCCTCGTTCTTGTTCGACGAGGTCGTCGTGGTGGTGTTGGTGAACGAAAACAAGAGCGGCTTGTTCACTACCGAACAGCGCCTTGAGTTGATCGCCGGGGCTACCTGCGAAATGGAGAACGTTTCGCTGGACTCATATTCGGGTTTGCTGGTGGACTACTGCGCCCAAAACGATGTCCAGGCGATCGCCAAAGGCTTGCGAGCGGTCTCTGATTTTGATTACGAACTCCAAATGGCTCAGATGAACGGCAACCTCACCGGAATCGACACGGTGTTCATTCCAACCTCGCCCGAATACACCTTCATCGCCTCAAGTCTGGTCAAAGAAGTGGCCAAACACGGCGGGGACGTAAACGGTTTGGTGCCGCGAAATGTGCTTTCTGCCCTCGATGAGGTCTACGGACACTGACCGCGATTGGCTTTGGCTCTGCCGGCCACGCTAAGATAGCCCTTGGCCTGTTTTCAGGCCGATGTTTTCTGGTGCACAAGATGAGGGGCTTGCAGTGACTGCCGGACCGCTAGTGCTCGATACCCACGAGTTGGGGCGTCGACCTGGGGCTGAAAAGTCAGTGCAAACCGTCGTCGAGGCGCCAGCAGATCTCGGCTTGGACGTGCTCGGTGTGCCAGAAGGTTCGCCCATCGACCTGCAGTTTCGGCTCGAAGCTGTGATGGACGGAGTTTTGGTTACCGGGACCGCGTCGGCCCAAGTTGTCGGAGAGTGCGTTCGCTGTCTGGGCAAGATCGAAGACGATCTTGACGCAGACTTCACCGAGCTCTACTTCTACGATGATCCGGGCGAAGACGAACTGTCCCTCGAGGGAGACTTGCTCGACCTTGAGCCCGTACTGCGGGACGCGGTGGTGCTTGCACTTCCGCACAATCCGTTGTGTGACCCGAACTGTCCGGGACTGTGCCCTGAATGTGGGGTTCGGCTCGCGGACAATCCAGATCACACACACGGTGAAGTGATCGACCCAAGGTGGTCGGCACTAACTGATTTGACCGAACGAACCAAGGAGTAGACGTGGCAGTCCCGAAGCGGAAGATGTCGCGAAGCAACACCCGTCACCGCCGTTCGGCGTGGAAGACGACGATTGTTGCGACCGTCGAATGCGCCAACCCGGCGTGCAGCGCGAAGGTTGTTTCGCACCGCGCCTGCGCTGAGTGCGGCCAGTACGGCGCCCGGGGCGAGCGTCGCCAGGTCCTCTGACCTGACCGACGTGCCCGATCAAGCGGCACTGAAGGAAGTACTTGGGGTTCCAGATTTGGACCCCAAGTTACTTCGTCATGCCCTGACACACCGTTCTTACTCCTATGAGAACGGCCAAATCCCCAACAATGAGCGACTTGAGTTCCTCGGCGACTCGGTTTTGGGATTGGTCGTAACCGACACGCTGTTTAGAAATCACCCTGATCTGCCTGAAGGTCAGCTTGCCAAGTTGCGCGCGGCGGTGGTCAGCGCCAAAGCGTTGGCCGAAGTGGCGCGCACTCTCGGCTTGGGTGACCACCTACTACTCGGCCGTGGCGAAGAATCCTCCGGCGGGCGCGACAAAGCGTCGATCCTGTCTGACGCGATGGAAGCGGTCCTAGGGGCCGTGTTTGTGGCCTTCGGCATCGAGCGCGCGGCCGAAGTCATCCACCACGTATTCGATCCCGTGATCGCTTCAGCGGCCGAACTCGGAGCCGGCTTGGACTGGAAGACCTCCTTGCAGGAGATCTCGGCCCAGCACAATTTTGGCGTCCCGGCATACTCGATCGTCAGTTCAGGCCCTGATCACGACAAGTCTTTTGAAGCGTCAGTGACGGTTGGTGACCAAGTGCACACTGGCGGTTCTGGTCGGTCGAAGAAGGACGCCGAGCAGATGGTTGCCGAGATCGCTTGGCGGGCCATTTCGGCCGCAGCTGACCAAGCAAATGCCGGAGCTTCCTGAGGTCGAAGTCGTTCGGCGCGGGCTGAACGACTTTGCCCTAGGGCGAACGATCGACAAAGTCTCGGTACGAGACGTACGTTCAGTTCGGCGTCACCAGCAGGGCGCGGCCGATTTCATCGCCCAAGCCAGCGGCCGCAAAATCGAAGCGGTTCGCAGACGTGGCAAGTACCTCTGGCTAGTGCTGGACGACGGCCAGTCGATCTTGACCCACCTTGGGATGAGCGGCCAAGTTCTGGTGAGCGAGCCGAGCATGGCCGAACCGCGGCACCTGCGGATCGTGCTGGAGTTGGACGATCAAACTCAATTGCGATTCGTCGATCAACGAATCTTTGGCGGCATGGCGATCTATGAAGGTGACCCGCCGCAGGAGATTTCCCACATCGCGCTAGATCCACTCGATCCGGAGTTTGACGACCCCGAATTTGTTGAGCTGTTACGCCGCAAAAACACCAGCGTCAAGCGCGCGATCTTGGACCAGAAACTCGTCTCCGGTGTCGGCAACATCTACGCCGACGAGGCGTTATGGCGCGCCAAGCTGCACTACGAATCGCCGGCCAGTTCGCTCTCGAAGCCGAAGGCAACCGAACTGATTGGGCACCTACGCGAAGTAATGACCGAGGCGCTGGCTCAAGGCGGCACGTCCTTTGACGCGCTCTACGTCAACGTCCACGGCGAAAGCGGCTATTTTGAGCGCGCTTTGGCTGCCTACGGCCGCGAGGACGAGCCGTGCGATCGCTGCGGCACGTTGATCGTGCGCGAACCCTTCATGAATCGCTCGTCTTTTCGCTGCCCGAAGTGCCAGCGCAGACGCCACCTGACGGGGTCGAATCGCTAGGCTTGTCCGGTGACTTCTACGCCGCCGTCGAGACCTCTGCTCTCGACCGATCTTTCGGAACAGGAGTTCTTGAGGTGGTATTGGCTCAAGGCCGAATTGGCAGATTTTGCGCGTGAAATCGAGGTGCGTGCCACCGGGAGCAAGGAGCTGCTAACCGCCCGTATTGGTGCACGCCTAGCCGGGCGGGAATTTAAGGAACCGACGCCCCCGACCGCCTCGACCGGGCGGCAACTCACGGCCCCGCTCAGTCCGACAACCGTTATTCCGGCGGGGCAACGCTGTAGCCAGGTTGTTCGTACGTGGATGCTTGAGCAAATTGGATCCAGTTTTCATTTCGATGCCCCGATGCGGGAGTTCTTTGCGCAAGCTGATGGCACAAAGACGATGCAGGATGCGATTGATCACTTCGCTGCAACTCGAGAACAGGCCACCAAATCAATTGACCGCCAGTTCGAATACAACCGCTTTACTCGCGCATGGCACGAGAAGTAGCCCGGTGGTTCGCGTGAAGAGCTGCTGGCTGATTGGCAGGCGTATCGAAGCCAGCCGATCGACCAGCGCGGTCGCATCTAGTTAGGTTTGCGGGCCGGTCATCAAAAGGAGCGAGGCCTAGACCAGGTGCAGGTTCCATGGACTTAGCCAGGTGCCTTCGCCTATTCGGCCAGCATCTTATTGACCGAGCCGTCTAAGCCTTCGATACGGTCAATGGTCCGGTTTGTGAGGAATCAACGTTCCATAGGCTTGGCGACGTGGACATACTTCGCTATCGGGCCTTCGACATCGATGCTGGCGGCGGCAACCCTGCCGGTGTTGTTCTCGACTCAACTGGTGCCACGGCCGACCAAATGTTGGTGGTCGCGGCTGAACTCGGATACAGCGAGACTGCCTTCCTAGTGCCAGCGGGCGACCGAAGGCACCAGATTCGATACTTCAGTCCTCAGGCCGAAGTGGATTTTTGCGGCCACGCCACAATGGCCGCGTCGGTGGCCTTAGCCGAAGCCGAGTGTGGCGCCGGACAATTGCAGTTCGAAACCAACGTCGGACCGATTGAAATTTTCGTCGCCGAGTCGGGCAGCGGTTTCAAAGCAACGCTGACCTCGATCGAGCCAAGCACGGCCGAACTTGAGCACCTGAGCCAGTTGCTGAACCTGTTCGGCTGGGCCGAAGGCGATCTCGACCCGGATTTGCCGGTAGGCGTGGCATTTGCCGGTATTTGGCACCCGATCCTGTGGGCCGGTTCGCGTGAGCGCCTCGCCGATTTGGACTACGACTTCGATGGCCTCAAGGCGTTGATGCTCGCACAGGGTTGGGGGACGGTGAGTTTGTTGTATCGCGAATCGCCTAACCTGATTCATTCGCGAAATGCCTTCGCCGTCGGTGGTGTGGTCGAAGATCCGGCGACCGGCGCGGCCGCCGCGGCGTTGGGCGGTTTCTTGCGAGACCACCAGTTGCTGCCCCTCGACGGCAGGTTCGAAGTTCGCCAAGGTGAAGACCTGGGTGTGCCCTGCCTGCTCGAAGTCGACGCCAGCGGTCATGGGGGAGTGCGGGTGAGTGGTACGGCTGTCAAGATCGCGCCCGGCCGCTAGGGTGACAGCCGTGGCCGAATACAGCGAGGAAGCCTATGAACGGTTCGTGGCCGAGCCGCAAAAGCGACCTGGCCGGACGGCGTTCGAACGCGACCGGGCGCGGATCTTGCACTCCTCGGCCTTGCGACGGTTGGCCGGTAAGACCCAAGTCATGGGCGCAGGCACCGACGACTTCGTGCGAAACCGGTTGACCCACTCCCTCGAAGTGGCCCAAGTGGCTCGCGAACTTGGCAAGAGCCTTGGCTGCGATCCGGAGATCGTCGATTCGGCCGCGCTTTCCCATGACCTAGGACATCCGCCTTTTGGCCACAACGGCGAGGTAGCGCTAAATGAAGTCGCCAAGTCGATCGGCGGCTTCGAGGGAAACGCGCAGACTCTGCGAATCCTGTCTCGGCTCGAAGCCAAGACGGTTGACGCCGGCGGCGCGAGTGTCGGCCTGAACCTAACCCGAGCCACGCTTTCATCCTGCGTGAAGTACCCGTGGGGCAATGGTGAACGAGAAACGGTCAAGTTCGGTGTCTACGAAGACGACCGGAAAGTCTTCGACTGGCTCGACACTCAAGGCCGGCTCACCCTGGAAGCCCAAGTTATGGATCTGTCTGATGACATCGCCTACTCGGTGCACGACATCGAGGACGGGGTAGTCGGCGGCTGGTTGGGGCTAGATGGCGAACTAGATGAAGTTGCCGCTTGGCGCGTCACCAGAGACTGGTACGACCCAGCCGCGACGGACGACCAACTAAGTGCCGCGCTAGATCGGCTGACGAGTTTGCCTGAGTGGCCGAAGGCGCCGTTTACCGGCGAGCGCGAATCGCTGGCCGTGCTCAAGAGCCTGACCAGCGCGCTCATCGGCCGGTTCGCGGCCGCGGCATTTGAGGAAACAGTCGCCAAATGGGGCAGCGGTCCCTTGGTTCGATATGGTGCGAGCCTTGAAGTGCCCCAAGCCACTTGGGATGAGATAAACGTGCTCAAGTCGCTCGCCGCCCACCACATCATGCGCGCGGACTTGCGGGTCAAAGACCTCGCCACTCAGCGCGAACTTCTGGCCGGGCTGGTCGCGCACCTGCGGCTCAAGGGGGAGGGGGAGTTGGAGCCGGTGTTCGCTGCCGATTTTCGGATAGCTGACAGTGACTCGGCCCGACTTCGGGTAATCGTCGACCAAGTCGCAAGCCTGACCGACGCCTCGGCGGTGGCGTGGGCTCGGCGACTGTTGGGCTAGCGCTGCGGACGGGTTTGCCCAACGCGTAGGATCGCGCCATGGCGCGGATCAAGGACGAGGACATTCAACTCGTTCGCGAACGCGCCCGAATCGACGAAGTCGTCGAACAATACGTCACTTTGCGCAACGCCGGCGGTGGTGCTCGCAAAGGTCTCTGCCCGTTCCACGACGAAAAGACGCCCTCGTTCAACGTCCGCGTGGCGCAGGGTTTCTACCACTGCTTCGGCTGCAACGCCGGCGGAGACTCGATCAAGTTTCTGATGGAAA
>JAPXRA010000061.1:0-8712 GCA_033813795.1 Aeromicrobium sp.
CGGCCGGCAGGTCCAGGCCGGTGAGATAGGTAGAGCCACCGGCGGTCGTGGCGACTAGGTCGACTAGGCCGGCTCGGCGTTGGAACCAGTTCGAGGTGATGTTCCAACTGATGATCTGGTCGGTGCGCAGAACTTCGCGCACGCAAAACAAACTGCCCGACCGAAAAACAATAAATCCGTCGGCTAAGAGGTGCCCGAGAGTGCGCGTGCGATCAACCGCCAAGATCAGGGCACCCGGCACGACAACCACCGGAATAAGCAGCAGCCAAGCTGGCAACAGTTCTGTCCACACCACCGCGATCGCACCGGCAGTAACCGCTAAGGCCGGGCTCAGCGCCCTTGTCCACCGCCGCCTAATGGCTGCGGCTCCGTGTGACTTGAGCGGCTGATCGATCGGCGCGCTATCACCGAGAACAGAACTTGCGACTTGATCGGCCGCTGCTCTGCTTGCTGCCGGCAGCAGCAGCGAAGTGTCGTCCTCCAGCAGGTTCGTCCCGGTGGCGATCGCAGTTACTCGAGCGCCGCCAACCAGCCGCAATGGGAGTTCTTCGTGCACAGTCACTCCAGCAACCCGGTTGACGTCGAGATGCGATTTGCGGGTGGTCAGCAACCCGCGGCGAATGTGGAAAGCAGCGGCATCTCGGCTTAGCTGAAATCCCCAGTTCGAAAGCAGATACGCCCCGATCGGGGTTACTACCGCGAGGGCAAGCACCACCAAGACAACCAGGGAAATAAGCACCCACGCAGCCATGGCGAACAGCCCCTCCTGGTCCAAATTCACCTCAGTTGAAAACTCGCTGAACAGGTAGGCCGCACCGGCGAGCACCGAGAATGGTGCGGCAAGTCCGGCGGTGGTGAACGGGCCATATTTGGCCCATTTCGGGTCAAACTTGACCAGAAGCGCTTCGGTACTTGCCGGCGCCGACTCCTCACTGGAGACCAGGTCTTCGGCATGCTCGACGGTGTTGGCCAGCAGTTGGACTCGCAACTCTTCGGCATAAGTTTCAGCGAGTCCGTCGAGCACGAATTCACCGTCGCCGACAGTTGCCACGCCGGTGCCAAGTTTCATCGTGGTCAACCCGAGAACCCGCTGAAGTGGACCGGCGGTCAAATCGATCGTGCGGATTCGCTCAAGCGGCGTCGAGAGTCGCCTGCGGTTCACCAGTCCGGTGCGCAATTCCAACCGGCCCTGACTAATCCGAAACCTGGTGGAGTAAAACCGCAGCACACCCCAGACGATCGGGAAAACCGCGGCAAGCAGTTGCCAAGGCGCCTCGGACAGTTCGCGCCGGTTCAAGAACAGCGCAATCAAAATGAACGGGAGAAAGTCCTTGACTGCTCGGAACGGTTCGACCACCAGCATGCGCCGGTCAAGTCGCTGCCAATCGGCCTCGGGCGCCGGCGGCAAACTCACGTCGCGTCGCCTTCCTCAAGGTCGGCCTTGATGGTCAACTCTGCGGCCAAGGACTTGGCTACCTCACGGTCAAGGCCGTCGATGTCGATGTCGGCCACGGCCGAGGCGGTGGTGATTTTGACTGATGCCAACTTGAAGATCCGGGCGATGGCTCCTTCTTCGACTTGAACGGTCTGAATCCGCGAAAGCGGCGCGATCTGCCGGGTGATTGACCAGAGCCCGGCTTGGGTGTAGGCGGCGTTATCGGTCACTTCCCAACGATGCACGTGGTAGCGAATGAACGGCGCCAGCACGGTCACGATCGCCTGAAGTCCGGCCAAAATGAACACGATCCACAGGCGCTGCGCGAGCCAATCCCAAAACAGGGACATGCCCCAACCAACTGCCAAGATCAGTATCAAGAAGACCGCCTCGCCTGACATCCACATCCATCGTGCACGCGGTGAAACGCGGTGGTCCGGGTCTCGCAGTTCAGCCATTTCAGCTAAGGCCAAGAACTGAATCAAGGCCGACGGTCACGCCAGCGTTTGCGCCGACCCAATGCAGCGCCGCCACCACGCCGGGCATGAACGATTCACGCGTAGACGAGTCGTGTCGTATGCTGAAAATCTCGCCGGGGTCGCCCAAGACGACCTCTTGGGAGGCGATGAAACCGCGGGCACGGACCGCATGGACCGGTACGCCTGCCACGCGAGCGCCCCGAGCACCAAGCGGATCAATTTGAGTCGCGTCCGGCAACGGCGCACACGCAGCGTCCGCGCGGGCCTTGCCAATCATCTCAGCGGTCCTAACTGCCGTGCCAGAAGGCGCATCGACCTTGTCAGGGTGGTGCATCTCGATGACTTCGACTGATTCAAAGAACGGGGCCGCTTCGGCGGCAAAACGCATCATCAGCACGGCGCCGATGGAGAAGTTCGGCACGACGAGCACTCCGACACCGGGGTTTTCGGTCGCCAACTGGCGTAATTTCTCGACCGCTTCGTCACCGAAACCGGAGGTGCCGATCACCACGTGGATCCCGCGCTCAACGCACCAAGTCACTTGACCGAGCGCCACATCAGGGGTGGTGAACACCAGGGCTGCCTGAGCGCCGACCTCAACGAGTTGGTCGAGCCCATCACCAAGGTCGATCTCAGCTACTAGGTCAAGCCCCTCGGCTGCTTCGATCGCCGCTGCCGAGGTCGAACCCATCCGACCTTTTGCCCCAAGTACCGCCACACGTGTCATGACTTAGATGCTATCGGCCGCTAACGAACTACAGCGCCCCACACCGACTGGTGTGGGGCGCTGTAGTTGAGGTGCTTGAGATCAGCCTTCGGAGCCAGCCTCAGCGTCGGCTTCTTCTGCCTTCTCCACAACCGGGACCAGCGAGATTTTGCCGCGGTCGCCCAGTTCGGCGATCTCGACCTGGATCTTGTCGCCGACCTTGACTACGTCATCGACGTTGTTGACCCGCTGGCCGCCGTTGAGTTCACGCAGCTTGCTGATGTGCAGCAGGCCGTCCTTACCCGGAAGCAAGGAGATGAACGCACCGAAGTCAACGGTCTTGACCACGGTGCCGAGGTAGCGCTCGCCGACCTCAGGCATGGTCGGGTTGGCGATCGCGTTGACGGCCGAGCGGGCAGCCTCGGCCGCGTCTCCACCTTCAGCACCGATGAAAACGGTTCCGTCGTCGTCGATCGAGATCTTCGCGCCGGTGTCGTCCTGGATCTGGTTGATCATCTTGCCCTTGGGGCCGATCAACTCGCCGATCTTGTCGACCGGGATCTTGACGGTGATGATTCGCGGTGCGAATGGGCTCATCTCGTCCGGCTCGTCGATCGCTTCTGCCATGACGTCCAAGATGGTCTGACGAGCATCGTGGGCCTGGGCCAAAGCACCGGCCAGAACATCGGCCGGGATGCCGTCGAGCTTGGTGTCCAACTGCAGCGCGGTGACGAAGTCACGCGTACCGGCAACCTTGAAGTCCATGTCGCCGAAAGCATCTTCAGCGCCGAGGATGTCGGTCAAGGTGACGTATTCGGTCTTGCCGTCGACTTCACCGGAGATCAGGCCCATAGCGATACCGGCCACCTGCGCACGCAACGGCACACCAGCGTTGAGCAGACCGAGCGTCGAGGCGCAAACCGAGCCCATCGAGGTCGAACCGTTGGAGCTGAGCGCTTCGGAAACCTGGCGGATCGCGTAAGGGAACTCTTCGCGGGTCGGCAACACCGGCAACAGCGCCCGGCCGGCCAGGGCACCGTGGCCGATTTCGCGCCGCTTGGGCGAACCGACTCGGCCGGTTTCACCGGTGGAGAACGGCGGGAAGTTGTAGTTGTGCATGTAGCGACGCGTGGTCTCGGGCGAGAGCGTGTCGAGCTTTTGCTCTAGGTCGAGCATGTTCAAGGTGGTGATGCCCATGATCTGAGTTTCGCCACGCTGGAACAACGCCGAACCGTGAACCCGCGGAACGACACCAACTTCTGCCGAAAGTTCGCGGATGTCGGCCAAACCACGGCCGTCGATGCGCACCTTGTCGCGCAGGACCCGATCGCGAACCAAGGACTTGGTCAAGGAGCGCAGCGCGGCGCCGAGTTCCTTCTCGCGACCGGCGAACTGCTCACCGATCTGGTCGATCACGTCGGCCTTGATTTGCGACTCGCGAGCTTCGCGATCAGCCTTGCTGACGATGGTCAACGCTTCGGCCAGATCCGCCGAGGCGATCTGCTTGACCGCTTCGTAGGCGTCGTCTTCGTAGTCGAGGAATACCGGGAAGTCCTGAACCGGCTTAGCTGCGGCGCCAGCCAGTTCGGCCTGAGCCTCACAGAGTTGACGGATGAAGCCCTTGGCGGCCTCAAGTCCACCGGCAACGATCGACTCGGTCGGCGCCTGAACGCCGGACTGAACCAGATCCCAGGTCGACTCGGTGGACTCGGCCTCGACCATCATGATGGCCACATCGGTCGAACCGTCAGCAGCGGTTGCCACCCGGCCGGCCACGACCATGTCGAAGATGGCTTCTTCAAGCTGGCTGTGCGTCGGGAAGGCGACCCACTGGCCGTCGATCAGGGCAACGCGAGTCGCACCGACCGGGCCGCTGAACGGCAGGCCCGAGATCTGGGTCGACGCCGAAGCCGCGTTGATCGCCAAGACGTCGTACGGAGTGTCAGGGTTGAGCGCCAGCACGGTGATGACGACCTGAACCTCGTTGCGCAGACCCTTCTTGAAGGTCGGGCGCAGTGGGCGGTCGATCAACCGGCAGGTGAGAATTGCATCCTCGCTCGGGCGTCCTTCACGACGGAAGAACGAACCTGGGATGCGGCCGGCGGCGTACATCCGCTCTTCGACGTCAACGGTCAGCGGGAAGAAGTCGAAGTGATCCTTCGGCTGCTTGCTGGCCGTCGTGGTCGACAACAGCATGGTGTCGTCGTCAAGGAATGCCGAAACCGAGCCGGCAGCCTGACGAGCGAGTTGACCGGTTTCGAACCGGACGGTACGGGTGCCGAAGCGACCGTTATCAATAACGGTTTCGACAGTGAAAATTTCGGACATGACTGTCCCTTCTGCGAACGCAGCAGGTGCCGCGACTCGCGGACGGACGAGGTGGCCTTCGATCGAGGCGGTCGGACTGCGCCTAACGCGCTTTCCGGCAGCCACTACCGAGGACCGCGCCTCGACACTGGATTGGATTGGTGTTCAGTTTTAAGAACGCCGGCCACCCCGTTGGGATGACCGGCGCTCGAAGATCAACGACGCAGGCCGAGGCGCTCGATGAGCGAACGGTAGCGTTCGATGTCGGTGTTCTGCAGGTAGTTCAGCAAGCGACGACGCTGGCCGACCAAGAGCAGCAGGCCGCGGCGGCTGTGGTGGTCGTGCTTGTGCTCCTTGAGGTGCTCGGTCAGGTGAGCGATCCGGCCGGTGAGCAGCGCGATCTGGACTTCCGCGGAGCCAGTGTCACCTTCGCTGGTGGCGTACTGCGCGATGATTTCCTGCTTGGACAAGTTGGCCACCGTAGGGGCAGCGGTCTTCTTCGACACTTTTCTCCTTGGAGTTTCGTTGCACGGCGCGCCCGGGCCTGTTCACCGGGGCACTCTCGATCCGTGGCCGTTAGACGGCAAACTCAAGGATAACAGCCGCTCGACTGACGGCCTAATCGCCTCGCCGCTACGAAACGAGAATGGCGCGGGCCTGATCGACGTCATGATTCATCTGGGCGATCAGTTCCTCGAGCGAATCGAAGGCGACCATTTCTCGAATACGAGCAACGAACTCAACTCGCAGATGAACGTCGTACAAGTTGAGGTCATCGCGGTCCAAGACATAGGACTCGACGCGGCGGCCGGCCACGCCTTCGAAAGTCGGATTGGTGCCGATCGAGGTGGCGGCGGGCAGACGCTGTCCGTCGGGCAAAACGACCCAGGTGGCATAAACTCCGTCGGCCGGCACGGCGAAGGAGTCGTCAACTGGGATGTTGGCAGTCGGGAAGCCCAACTCACGACCACGACGTTCGCCGGTGGTCACTTCGCCTTCGACCTCGTGCGGTCGACCTAGAATCCTCGCTGCCGTTTCAACGTTGCCGACGGCGATCGCTTCGCGCACTCGAGAAGACGAGAAGACTTCCGCGTCGCCAGACAAGGCCAACTCGGTCACGGCGAACCCGGCGCCCTCCCCCGAAGCCGCCAGCGTCTGAACCGTGCCAGCAGCGCGGCTGCCGTACCTGAAACCAGCGCCCACCACGACGCGCGCTGCGTGGCACTGATCCAAAATCACCGCGTCAACGAACTCCTGCGGCGACCAACTGGCCATTTCCTCGGTGAAATCCAAGACTCGCACGTAGTCCATCCCGTGCTGATGCAGCAGTTCGATTCGTCTGGCCAACGACGTCAACTTTTTAGGCGCGCGCTCTGGTGCGAAAAGTTGCACCGGGTGGGGGTCAAAGGTGATTGCGACCGTAGCGAGCTTCCTTGCTGCCGCTGCTACCGTTTCGACCAACAACGACTGGTGGCCGCGGTGAACTCCGTCGAAGTTCCCGATGGTGACTACGCTCGGCTCAGACACCGCTGCGCCCTGCGCACCGTCGGTTATCTTCCAAATTGCCACGGCGTCACTTTGCCACAAGCACCTAGAACTCTCATCGCCCACTCATGAACGAGGGTTAGTTTTCGGCCAGAATGGTGGGGTGCGGATTCCTGGATTGATTTGGCTGGGCTTGGCCGGCGCTGTCATCGTCGCGGCCGGAGCGCTCTTGATCGGTGAGTTGACGCCAACGGCCGGACCAAATAATCCGATCGAACCGATCGTCATTTCGACTGCCGGCAAGGTTTCGGATACGCCAACGGCCAAACCAACCTCACAACCGACCGCGACTTCGACCACGCCGTCACCGGCAAAGGCCACGAAAAACCCGACACCGCAACCAACTCAAGTAAAACCAAGTCCCAAGCCGGTTGACGACGACGACGATGATGACCACGATGATGACGATGACGGCGACGACTTGGAAAAAGACGACTCCGATACCGACGATTCGGAGCGCTAAGTTGCTCGCACCGAAGTCTCACCCATGCTGACCAAACGGTGGGGCCGATATTCCGTCCGCAGCAGGCTGACCGTCGCCATCGCCCTACTGGTCGGCGCGGCGCTGCTAACTGCCGGAGTCGCCATGTGGATGGTGGAGTCTCGTCGGATAAACCAAGCCGTCGATTCGGCGATCGTGCTCAAAACCGCCGAGTTCAACGCCGCATTCACCGCCAAAGAGTCACTTTCGCCTGACCAGCGACTTGCCGACTTCTTAGCGCGCAGCCTGCCCGAGGACGGCGAGATCATCTGGAGTTTCCCTGCCTCGGCACCAGCGTCCTACATTGGCAACAAAGATAAAACGCTGCTGAACTCACCGAAGTTTCGGCCAATGGTTGAAAGGCTACGAGAGTCAGGCGGCCTAGAAACGCTGGAGATCGACCGCACGGTTTACCGAATCGGGGTACAGCCAATCCACCAAGGGTCTGACCGCGCCGCTCTCGTGGTCACCCGCAACGTGACTAAAGCGCGAGAACCGCTTGTCGACCTGATGCGAACCTACGCGCTGGTGGCGATTCTTTCCCTAGCGATGGTGACCCTCTGCTCGTCGTGGCTGGCCGGCCGACTGCTGCAGCCAATCAGAGTGCTGCGCGACACCGCCCGGGAAATTAGCAGCGGATCCCTCGATGAGCGACTCGATGTGACCGGCCAAGACGACTTGGCCGACCTGCAGGTCACCTTCAACGAGATGCTCGACCGGCTCGAACTCGCTTTCACCTCGCAGCGCCAGATGCTCGACGACGCCGGGCACGAACTTCGCACTCCGTTGACGGTTCTACAAGGACACCTCGAAGTGATGGACGCCGCCGACCCGAACGATGTGGCCGAGACTCGGTCGCTGCTGCTCGACGAGATTGCTCGGATGTCCCGACTGGTGAACGACCTCCTCCTATTAGCAAAGTCCCGTCGGCCTGACTTCGTGCAGCCGCACCCGACTGACCTTGGACGCCTGGGCGAGGGAATCTTCTCTCGGTGCACTGCCTTGGCCGACCGCGACTGGGTGGCGAACCTCCAGGCAGACGCAATCGCAATGCTGGACGAACAGCGGATTACTCAAGCGATGCTGCAGCTTGCTGAAAACGCCGTTCAGCACACCGCTGCCGGTGACACGATCACCATTGGTTCGACCAGCACCGCTACCGAGGTTGAGTTCTGGGTGAGCGATTCTGGAGCCGGAGTCGACCCACAAATTCGTGAACAGATTTTCGACCGGTTCGCCACCGCCGGATCACCCGACGGCATCGGACTGGGGCTAGCGATTATCGGCGCAATCGCCCAAGCACACTGCGGGACAATCAGCCTCGACGATGCCCAAGCAGGGTCCGGAGCCACCTTCCGGCTTCGTCTACCGCTTACTCAGGAAGCGTGATATGAATCGGATTTTGGTGATCGAAGATGAAGAACGCATTGCCGCGTTTATCGCGAAAGGCCTACGGGCCGAAGGATTCACCCCGACCGTGGTCAACGACGGCATCAGCGGTCTGGACTATGCCGTAAGTGGCGAGTTCGACCTGATCATCCTCGACATTGGCTTGCCTGGGTTAGACGGGTTCGGAGTACTGGAGTCGCTTCGCGAATCGCGGTCAACCGTGCCAGTCATCGTGCTGACCGCACGCGACTCCGTTACCGATACCGTCGCCGTCCTCGAAAGCGGCGCGGCCGACTACATGAGCAAGCCGTTTCGGTTTGCCGAACTCGTTGCCCGGATCAGGCTGCGATTGCACGCCCCGGCCGAGACC
>JAPXRA010000062.1:0-8541 GCA_033813795.1 Aeromicrobium sp.
GTCCCCCGCTGGCGGCATTGCGCGGGTTGGCAAAGGGCGCGAACCGGCGCATCGCGGTGGCGGCGGCCTTTTCTAGGTCTCCCCCGCGCTGGGCCGCCTCAGCCACCACCTGCTCGCGCAGTTCGGCCTGAACTTGGTTGAGCCGCTCGAAGGCCTCGATACCGATGAACACCTCACCGCGGACCTCGACCAGCGCCGGGTGGCCAGAGCCGCTGAGTTCACTTGGGATGGAGGAAATCGCCAAGGCGTTGGCCGTGACATCCTCACCGACGCGTCCGTCGCCGCGCGAAGCCGCCGAAACCAGGCGGCCATGTTCGTAGCGCAAGGAGATGGCCAAGCCGTCGATCTTCGCTTCGGTCAGCCAATGCACTTTACGGCCGGCAGCCTGCTCCGTTTTGGCACACCAAGCCTGCAACTCCTCGGCACTGAAAACATTGTCGAGGCTGAGCATCCGCTCGGCGTGCACCACTGGGGCCAGTGCGGTGTTGGCCGGTCCACCGACGGCCAAAGTCGGCGAATCTTGGCCCTGCAATTCGGGGAAAAGCCGCTCAATTTCGGCCAGTTCGTGCAGCCATGCGTCGTACTGTGCGTCGTCGACTAAAGAGACATCTTGGCCGTAATAGGAGTCTCTTGCTCGCTCGATCTGTTCGGTCAATACTTGCGCCTGCTCACGAGCAGACGCCAGATCTAGTTGAGTCGAACTCGGTGCGTCGTGTTCGGGTCGCTCGGCCATGGTTAGAGCCTAGTGGGATCTACTGACGGCCCCTCAACCGAAGGAGGCAGCCACTTTTGCCGCCGCCGCCAATTCAGCGCGAGCTTCGGCCGGTGAACTGCCGGCCAGCCCGCAGGCGGGCGTGGCCACGGTCCGACCGCCGAACGAGTCGGCGCCGAAACCGAGTCGGGCCATGAAGTCCTCGATCCGGCTGGCGTTGGCGCCACCGAACCACAAGTCGGTGCCGGCCTCGAAAACCTCGGCCCACGCATCAGCAGGCTGGGCCAAGGACAAGTCGAACGCGAGCGCGTCAAAACCGGCACCAGCGATCAGCCGAACCGGGATGTCGGCGGCACACGAATGCAGCACGGCTTTGGCCCCAGCGTCGTGAATCACCGACACCAGTTGACCCAACAGCGCGTCGGCTTCAGGCAGATCAACGGTGCGGTGCTTGCCAAATCCGCTCGCGGTTGGCACCGAGCCGGCCAGTACCGCGGCGATCGCCGGTTCGTCGACTTGGACCAGTAAGTCCGCACCGGCGAACCGGCGACGCAGATCGACTAGGTGTTCGCGCAGGCCTTCAGCCAGCGCCTGCGCCAGTTCGCGACGCGCCCCGTGATCGGCTAGGAGTTTGTCGCCGCGCGGACGCTCGACCGTGGCCGCCAAGGTCAACGGGCCAGCGATTTGTTGCTTGATCGTCAGGTCGAGGCCATCGGCAAGTTCTTCTAAGCGATCAAGATCTTGAGCCAGCAGCGACCTAGCCCGCCGCTGATCGATCCCTTCACCTGGCGCTAACCGCCAGCCGGCCGGTTGCAGGTCAATCGGCATCGGCACAATCCCCAAAGTCCGACCAAGCATCGCTGCTGGCGCGCCGCGACTGGGAAGTTCGGGCACGAAAACGATTCCGCCATCGCCGAACGTGTCGATCACAAATCGCGCGATCTGGTCAAAGTCCTCGGTAGGCATCGACCCGATCCCAGTTGCTCGCACCCGTCAATCTTCGCCCCAGGCCGATCCGACAGAATCTTCAGGTGCTGATCCGACTTGCCACCCGTGCCGATCTGGACGCGCTCGCCGAACTCGCGGCGGCTACCTTTCCGTTGGCGTGTCCACCAGATCTGCCCGACGCAGACCAGCAGGAGTTCATCGCCACGAACCTGTCGGCCGAACAGTTCGGCACTCATCTAGCGAGCCCCGAAGCCGAAGTGCTGGTGGCCGAGGCGGCCGGAAAACTCACCGGCTACACGCTGACTTTTGACCGCGAACCGTATGACCCGCTGATTGCCAAACTGGTCACGAACCGGCCGACGGTCGAGTTGAGTAAGTGTTACGCCGACCCCTCAGCCCACGGCACCGGCACCGCTGGTGAACTGATGACCGCAGTGCTCGATCGAGCGAAGAATCGCGCAGCCGCGAGCGTCTGGCTGGGCGTAAACGGCCAAAACGAACGCGCCCAGCGGTTTTACGCCAAGCACGGTTTCGCAGTGATCGGGGCACGGCAGTTTCAGGTCGGTGACCGCATCGAGGACGACTTGGTGCTTGAGCTGGTGCTTTAGCCACTAGCCGACTGGGCTGCCAGCCAACGCGAGATCGCCTTGGCCGCGACTCGGCCAGCCCGGTTTGCGCCAATCGTTGAGGCTGAAGGCCCGTAGCCAACCAACTGGATTCGCGGATCGGCCACCGACTGGGTGGCGGTCAAGAAGGTCGAACCAAGTTGGATCCCGCCGCGCGGCGAACGAAGTTTGAGCGGCGCCAAATGTTCGATGTCTGGGCGAAAACCGGTGGCCCACAAAATCACGTCGACTTGCTCGAAGGTACCGTCGGCCCAGCGCACCCCGGTCGGCTCGATCTGGCTAAACATCGGGCGACGGCGATAGGCGCCGAGCCGGTTCGCTTCGGCTTCTTGCGGCCGCAGCATCAGGCCGGTCACGCTGACCACACTGGCTGGCGGTAGCCCTGCTCGCACTCTTTCTTCGACTTTTGCGACTGCCTCGCGGCCCTGGACTTCGCCGAAGCCGTCGGTTCGCCAGACCGGCTCACGCCGGGTGACCCAAATGGTGTCGGCAACCGGGCGAATCGCGCCCAAGAACTGCACTGCTGAGGCTCCGCCGCCGACGACCAACACGCGTTTGCCGGCAAAGGCGTCCGGTCCCGGATAGTCAATCGTGTGCAACTGCCAGCCGGTGAAAGTCTCTTGACCGCGGTAATACGGGATGAACGGCCGACGCCAAGTGCCGGTGGCGTTCACCAGGGTTCGGCTCAGCCAACTGCGCCCGTCGCGGGCGGTGATCTGCAACAGTTCGCCTGAGTCGTTCACCGACCTGACGGTTACTGGCCGAATGATCGGCAAATCGTGGCTGACCTCATAGTCGGCGAAATAGCTCGGCACGAACTCGTTTGCCTGCTCTTGCCCGGCCGCGGGTGGCACCGGCTGATCTGGCAAATCGGCGACTCGATGCACGTCGTTCATGGTCAGTTCGTTCCAGCGATGCTGCCACGCCCCGCCGGCTTGGACTTCGGCGTCCAACACCACGTGGTCAATGCCGAGGCGAGCCAAGTGGAAGGACGCTGAAAGCCCGGCTTGGCCGGCACCTATCACTAGGCTTGAACTTGGCTGCACGAACAGGTCAACGCATTGACCAAGTGCCACATTCCGTCGGCCTACTTGGCCGCTAGGTCTACCGCCGCTGACCGCTTTGTGGCCGCGATCGTGGCCGAACCGACCACCCTGGTGCCGTCGTAGATCACACAGGCTTGGCCCGGCGCGATGCCTTCGGCCCGATCGTGCAGGTCGACGATAACTTGGTCACCGTCGACCACCACGTGCGCCCGGTGCTCCTCGCCGTGAGCACGCAACTGGACGGTGCAGTCGAGCGGTTCGGTCGGGGCCTGACCGCACCACAGCGGCTTGATCCCCTCGATCCGATCGATTGCCAAATGCTCACGCGGACCCACCGTGACTGTGCGGGTGATCGGCTCAATGTCGAGCACATAGCGAGGCTTGCCGTCATCGGCCGGCACTCCCAACCGCAGTCCACGGCGTTGGCCGATCGTGTAGGCGAAGGTGCCTTCGTGGCTACCTACCTCGTTGCCAGACTCATCAACGATCGGCCCGGGGGCAGCGCCTAGTTTGTCGGCCAACCAGCCGGCGTTGTCGCCGTCGGAGATGAAGCAGATGTCGTGGCTGTCCGGCTTGTTCGCCACCTGCAAGCCGCGCCGTTCGGCCTCTTGACGAACCAGCGTTTTCGGGTCGTCACCGAGTGGGAACAGCGAGCGACGCAACTGATCTTGGGTCAGCACCCCAAGGACATAAGACTGGTCTTTGCCGTGATCGATGGCCCGATGCATCTCGACGACGCCGTCGTTTTCGACTAGGCGGGCGTAGTGTCCGGTGACCACCCCGTCAAAGCCGAGCGCCACCGCCCGTTCCAGCACGGCGGCGAACTTGATTTTCTCGTTGCAGCGTAGGCAAGGATTTGGGGTGCGACCGGCGGTGTATTCGGCGATGAAGTCGTCAACTACTTCGTCAGCGAACTCGTCGCTCATGTCCCACACGAAGAACGGAATCCCGATCGCGTCGGCGGCCCGGCGGGCATCGCCGGCGTCCTCGATCGAACAGCAGCCGCGTGCGCCGGTGCGATACGACTTTGGGTTTCGGCTCAGCGCCAAGTGCACGCCAGTGACTTCGTGGCCGGCTTCGACCGCTCGAGCGGCCGCAACCGCCGAATCGACCCCGCCAGACATCGCTGCGATGACCCTCATGACGTCTTGCTCCTGACTAGCCCGGCCGCGTGCGCGCGTTCGCAAACCGCCGGTAGAACTTCAAGCAGACGGTCGACGTCAGCTTCGGTGGAAGTGTGGCCGAGGCTGAACCGCAGCGAGCCGCGGGCGGCCTCATCACCAAAGCCCATCGCCAACAAAACGTGACTCGGTTGCGGAACCCCGGCCTGGCAGGCTGAACCGGTTGAAACCTCGACCCCTTGCGCGTCGAGCAGCATCAACAAGGCATCGCCTTCGCATCCGGGGAATGTCACATGCGCGATATTCGGCAGCCGGTGTTGCGTGCCAGATTGCGGGTCGCCGTTGACTATCGCCTCTGGCACCACTTGGGCGATGCCGCGCACTAGGCGTTCACGCAGCGCCTCAATCCGCGGACCGGCCTGACTTTGTTGCTGGACTGTCAAGTCAAGCGCCATGGCAAAACCGGCAACCAAGGCCGCGCCGACAGTGCCCGAACGCAGGTCCCGTTCCTGACCGCCACCATGTAGCAGCGGCGTGGCATCGAGTTCTCTACGAATCACCAGCGCACCAATGCCCACCGGTCCGCCGAGTTTGTGCGCCGTAACAGTCATTGCGTCCAGCCCGGTGCCGGCGAAATCCAATTCCAGATAGCCGGCCGCCTGAACCGCATCGGAGTGAACTGGAATCTGGTGCGAGTGCGCCAACTCCACTACCTCGCGTACCGGTTGGATCGTGCCCATTTCGTTGTTGGCCCACATAGTGGTGATCGCGGCCACATCGGCCGGATTTGCCTCAATCGAATCGCGTAATGCGTCGAGTTTGATCCGCCCTTGGCGATCAACCGGGGTGACGTCGATCCGCGCCTGCTCGTGCGCGGCCAGCCAAGTGACCGGGTCGAGCAAGGCATGATGTTCGATCGAACTAAACAGCACACGATTTCTGCTCGCGTCGGCCGACTGGCGAGCCCAGTACATGCCTTTGATTGCCAAGTTGTTGGCTTCGGTGCCACCAGAACAGAACACGACCTCGCTTGGCCGAGCGCCGAGTCGTTCGGCGATCAATTCGCGCGACTCTTCCACCACTCGTTTGGCACGACGGCCAGCCGCGTGCAAACTCGACGGGTTGCCGGTTCGACCGAACTCTTCGCGCATGACTTCAACCGCCTCGGGCCACATCGTGGTGGTGGCGGCGTGGTCGAGATAAACGTTCTGGTGCTGCGCAGTCATCGTCTCTAGCGTAATGGGGTGATGTTTGGCCTCAACCGCAGATCGAAGCCAAGGCAGCTACGGTCTGGGTCAACTGATCGCGGTCAAAGCTTTCGTCGAAGGTGAATCTGACGGCACTTTGGGCCAGTTCGCGCTGATAACCCAGCGCAGTCAGCACATGGCTCGGCTCATCGCTACCGGCCGCACACGCCGAACCGCTCGAGCAGATGATCCCTTTGGCCGCCAGATCTACCAATACAGATTCACCCGATCGGCCGGGGAAAACGAACGATGCATTCGATGGCAATCGCTCGGTCCGCGAGCCAGTCAACTGGGCCCCCAAGGCCTCAACTTCAGCAATGAACTCATCGCGCAGGCCGCTGAGTCGATCCGACTTTTCTGCGATGTCGGAACGCAGTTCCAGCGCAATGGCCAGACCGACTGCCCCGGCGACGTTCTCAGTGCCAGATCGGGCGTCGTCTTGCTGTCCACCACCGTGAATCAGCGGTTCGCAAGCCGTGCGGCGGTTCAGGTAGAGCAGCCCGATGCCTTTTGGCGTGCCCAGTTTGTGGCCCGAAATCGACATCGCATCCACCCCGAGCGTTGGCAGGTCCAACCCAAGCCAACCGGCGGCCTGGACCGCATCGGTGTGGAACGGCACGCCACGCTCATGGGCTACTTTCGCCAGTTCGGCGATCGGTTGGATCGTGCCGACCTCGTTGTTGGCGTACTGAATCGAAACCAAACAGGTGTCCTCGCGAATGGCCTGCGCCAAGGACTCGACCGTTACCCGGCCCTCGGGATCTACCGCCAGTTCGGTGACTTCGTAGCCGAACCGTTCCAGCCAGTGCGCCGACTCCAGCACCGCCGGGTGCTCAATCGAACTGACGACGACGTGCTTGGCGCGATCTGCTGCCAAGGCGATGCCTTTGATCGCTTGGTTGTCCGCTTCAGTGCCGCCGGAGGTGAAAATAATCTCGGTTGCCCGCACGCCAAGTAGGGCCGCAATTTGGTCGCGGGCCTGCTCCAAAGCGATCTTGGCAACTTCGCCGAGTTCGTGGTGGCTGGCCGGGTTGCCGAAGTGTTGGGTCAGCCACGGCCACATCGCTTCCAGCACCTCCCGGCGAGGTGGTGCGGTGGCCGCGTGATCGAGATACATCAGGAGATCCGCACGTCCAGCCCAAGATCTAGGTTGTGCACGCCGTGGGTGAGCGCGCCGACGCTGATGATGTCAACGCCGGTTTTTGCGATCTCGCCGATCGTGTCGAGGTTCACCCCGCCGCTGGCCTCCACCAACGCTCGATCGCCCACAATGCGTACACCCTCACGCAGGTCTTCGAGGCTGAAGTTGTCCAGCATGATCGTGTCGACTCCGCCGGACAGAACCGGTTCGATCTGCTCGATCCGGTCGACCTCGACCTCTAGGTGGGTGGTGTGCGGCAGTTGGGCCCGCGCAGACCTGATCGCGGCGGTGATGTCATCAACTAGCGCGAGGTGGTTGTCCTTTGCCATCACCGCTTCGGACAGGCTGAACCGGTGGTTGTAGCCCCCGCCGCAAACCACTGCGTGCCGCTCCAGGGCCCGCAGGCCTGGCGTGGTCTTGCGCGTGTCGGTCACTCGCACGTTGGGTCCGGCTGTCGCAACAAATTCGGCGGTCAAGGTCGCGATGGCGCACATGCGTTGGGTTAGGTTCAGCGCTACTCGCTCGGTGCCCAAAATGGCTCGCGCCGGGCCAGAAACGGTCGCCAGCACCTCGCCGGCAACGAACTTAGCCCCCTCCTGCGCGAGCACTTTGACAGTTACGTTCGCGTCGGTTGCGGTCATGGCGATCTCGAAAACGTCTGCGCCAGCGAACACGCCCGGTTCGCGTGCCACTAGGTCGGCGGTGGCGGTGGCCTCCTCGGGCACGAAAACCAGACTAGTCAGATCACCGTGGGGTGCGTCCTCGGCAAGGCCCAACTCCACCACGGCCTTGATCGCCTTGCGCTCGATCATCAACTCTCCTCTGCTTGGAACCGCACGGCCGAGTGATACGCCAAATCGGCACTAATCTGCGGAAAATCGGTCCGGTGGTGGCTGCCGCGCGAGGAGTGCCGCGCCCGGGCCGAAGCGACCATCGCTCGGCCAACGGTGAGCAAGTTGGCGTCCTCGACGGACTTGGGGTCGATCTTGGCGGGGGCTGCCTGACCGGCCAAGGCTTTTTCGGCATCGCGCAGACCGGCTTCGTCGCGAACTAGCCCGGCCGCCTCCCACAACAGGTGCTGCAGGTCGCTGCGGTTAACCACCGGTCCGGTGGCTGGGCTCTGGGCCAAGACAGTCGGTTCAGCCCAAGACTGATCGAAGGTCGGCACGGCCGGGTCGTCGAGCACGCTGACGACCCGGTGACCGAACACCGCTCCTTCGAGCAACGAATTCGAGGCCAGTCGGTTGGCACCGTGCAGGCCGTTGCAGGCAACTTCGCCTACAGCGAACAGGCCCGGAAGCGAAGTGCGCCCCCAGCCATCGGTGCGCACCCCACCCATGAAGTAGTGGGCGGCCGGGGTGACCGGGATCGGCTCGGCCGACCAGTCGAACCCGTGAGCCCGGACCGCGCGGTCGATGTTCGGGAACCGTTTGGCCAAGAACTCGGCGTCGAACGCAGTGGCGTCGAGTCGGACGGGTTGTTGATCTTGGGCCGCCATTTGCGCCGCGACGGCCCGGGCAACCACATCTCGCGGCGCCAACTCGGCGTCCGGGTGCACCGCCAACATGAAGCGGTTGCCGTCGGCGTCGAGCAAGGTGGCGCCCTCGCCGCGCACCGCCTCAGAGATCAGCGGGTTACCGGCGGCCGCCAGGGACGTCGGATGGAATTGGTAGAACTCCAGATCGGCCGCGATGGCACCG
>JAPXRA010000063.1:0-8483 GCA_033813795.1 Aeromicrobium sp.
GCTCGTAGCTGGAGCAAACACGATCGCGGTCGAGGTGCACAATGACCGCTCCAGCAGCTCAGACATCTGGTTCGAACTGTCTGAACTGCTTGCGGTTTCAGCCGAAGACGCCAAGATCGTGCCCACCCGCATCATCTTGACCCCGACCGAAGACCCGTACACCAGCCAGAACGTCACCTTCCAAGGCGGCGTTGCCACCGAGACCTCCGGCCGGATTCAGTACCGCCCGACTGACGGTGGGGCCACAAAGCAGGTGCGTGCCGCGCTGCAGCCGAACTCGATCAGCAATGTGTTCGGTCACTTCTCCGGCACGCTCACCGGTTTGATCCCGGCCACCAAGTACGACTACCGAGTCAACTCCGGTGGCAACTGGAGCAAGTGGTCGACGTTTGAGACTGCCGACCATGCCGAGAAGGACTTCTCCTACCTCTACTACGGCGACGCCCAGATCGGCTTGGACACCACCTGGCCGAAGGTCGTTGACGCGGCGATGGCGAAGGCGCCTAACGCGATCGGCTCGGTGCATGCCGGCGACTTGATCGATACCGCAAGCAACGACACCCAGTGGCAGAACTGGTTCAAGGGCATGCAGGCCGCAGCCGCGACGACCAATGTGTTTGCTGCCCCGGGCAACCACGAGTACTCCGGCGACAAGCTGATGACGGCTTGGAAGGCCCACTTTGAGTACCCGCAGAACAACCCGAACGACTCGATGATCGGTGACATGGCCAACTTGGCCGTCGGTGACACGGATGTGGCGCGCCAGTACCGGGCGTTCTTCGATCACTGGAGCGACTTCGCGGCCGAGACGGTCTACTACGCCGACTACCAAGGTGTTCGCTTCATCACGATCAACGCCACCCGCGACACGACCTTCCTGACCCCGGATAACTTGCCGACCTGCGCGGCTGCCGAGTGCCCGGTCAATAACCGAGCAACGCTTTGGACTCAGTACCAGGCAGCTTGGCTCGACTACGTCCTAGAGCGCAGCAAGTCCAAGTGGAACGTCGTGACCTTCCACCAGCCGGTCTACTCGACCTCCACTGGCCGCAACGAACAAACGTTGCGCGACAACTGGGTGCCAGTGTTCGAGAAGCACAACATCGACCTGGTGCAGATGGGCCACGACCACACCTACGCCCGTGGCTTCAAGGACACCACGGCCACTGCCACCAAGGGCCAAACGAACGGCCCGGTTTACATCGTGTCCAACTCCGGCGCCAAGCACTATGCCCTGGAAACTGACGCCAAGAACGTGTGGACAAACAACGGGGCAACCCAGGTGCAAAAGGCCGCGAACATCACCACCTACCAAGTGGTCGACGTTGCCGAGAACAAGCTGACTTACAAGTCCTACATCGCCGAGATCGCGGGCACGCCGCAATTCTTCCGCGATGGCACGCGCTTGGCCGACAACGCCTACCAGGTCGGCGACCTGTGGGATGAGTTCACTGTCCACAAAACCGACCACGGTCAAAAGGCTGTCGTCGAGGCCGGCATGGCTGCCCCTGTGTTCGAGGACTTGAACCAGGCCCCGCAGATCACCAACGACTTGGCTGCAGTGACCAATGCGCTGCCAGGTGACCGAGTAAAGCTTTCGGTTTCGGCCACCGCCGACAAGCAGTTGACCTACCAGTGGCAGTCACAGACTTCAGGCGGCGCCTGGACCGATATTGCCGCAGAAACCTCGGCCTCGCTCAACTTGGGCCGGATCGGCACCGAGGACTTCGGTACCTCCTACCGGGTAGTCGTCACCGCCGGCACCAAGTCGGTTACCTCGACGGCAACCGCGCTGACCGATGCCACGACCGCTCCGGTGTTCACCACGAATCTGCCAGAAAGCACGGCGGTCAAGTCCGGCAGCAACGTCACCTTGGCGGTCAAGGCCACCTCGAACGGCCAGGTCAGTTACCGCTGGCAGCACCGTGTCGGTGGCGCTTGGCTCGATCTGGCCGGGGAAACCGGTGAGACGCTGAAGTTGTCGGCAGTTCGTGGCAATGCCCAGCAGTATCGGGCAATCGCGGTTGCCGGTGCCCATGAGGTCACCTCGCTCGAGACCACGGTGAACGTGACAAAGTACGCCTCCTCAGTTCGAGTCGTCAGCAGCAGCCTCAAAGCCGGCAAGAAGCCAGTCGTTCAGGTTCGCGGCACGGTTGCCGGCAAAGCCAAGGTGCAGTTGACCGTTGGCAAGACCACGTGGACCAAGACCGTCACCGTTGCCAAAGATCGGACCTTGAAGGTCACCTTTGGCTCGGCCTTGCCGCGCAGTGCGAAGGGCTACGGCTCGGTCAAGGTGACGCTCACGCCGTCCAGCGTGGACTACACCGGCTCGACCTCAGCGGTTAGCAAGGTCAAGATCAAGCGTTGAACAGTCATGTAGGACACCAAGGGCCAGGATCGCTTAGCCGATCCTGGCCCTTGGCCGTTCGCGGTGACCCAAGCGGTGCGCACGGTTTCAGCTCCATGGCACGGCTGAGATACTGGAATCGATGAGGCCTACCTATCCCGAAGTCGAGCTGGCGCTGTTGTCGCGTTGGCCAGAAACCAAACTCGAACCGTCGCTGGATCGAATCAGCGCGATCTGCGAACTCATGGGCGATCTGCAAAAGGCCCAGCCGGTGATCCAGTTGACCGGGACGAACGGCAAGACGTCCACCAGTCGGATGATTGATTCGCTGTTGCGCGCTCTCGATCTGCGTACTGGCCGGTTCACCAGCCCGCACCTGCAGCGGATGAACGAACGAATCTGCATCGACGGCGAGCCGCTGAGCGACGACTTGTTCATCGACGCCTACGCCGATGTGGCGGTCTATGCCGATCTAGTAGATGCCCAAAACGAGCACCGGCTGAGCTTCTTCGAAATGCTGGTGGCGATGGGTTATGCGGCTTTTGCCGATTCGCCGGTCGATGTCGCAGTGGTTGAAGTGGGCATGGGGGGCGCGTGGGACGCCACGAGCGTGGCCGATGCGCTGGTATCGGTGATCACGCCGATCGACGTCGATCACGCCAATTTCCTTGGTGACACTCCGGCAGAAATCGCGGTTGAGAAGTCCGGCATCATCAAGCCCGGTGGGCGGGTGGTATTGGCCGCCCAGCCCGCTGACGTGCTCGAAGTGATGCTTGCCCGGGCCGCCGAGTGCGGCGCTCCAGTGGTGCTTGAAGGGGTCGACTTCGGTGTCGAGTCAAGGATCGCCGCAGTTGGTGGCCAACAGATCACCATCAACGGCGTCAAGGGTCGCTACGAGGACATCTTGTTGCCGTTGCACGGTGAGTTCCAGGCTCGGAACGCGGCGCTGGCCTTGGCTGCAGTAGAGGTGTTCACCGGCGACGCCGAACTCGATCCAGAACTCATCCGAGCCGGTTTTGGTGCGGTGACTTCGCCGGGTCGACTCGAGGTCGCCCGCCGCAGTCCGACGATCGTCTTGGACGCCGCCCACAACCCGCACGGGGTGCGCGCCTTGGTCGAGTCGATTGGCGAGACCTTCACCTTCAACCCGTTGATTGGGGTGGTGGGAGTAATGGCGGACAAGGACGCCGAAGAGATTTTGCGCGAACTCGAACCCGTGGTGGCGCACCTGATTTGCACCCAAAACAGCACGGAGCGGTCGATGGCGGCTTCGAAACTCGCCGAACTGGCCGTCGAAGTGTTTGGCGCCGATCGGGTCAGCGCGGTTCCGCGCTTGGACGACGCGCTCGAACAGGCGATCTTGTATGCCGACGCCGCCGCCGATGAGTTCGCCGATGCGATTGGCTCTGGTGGGGTAGTGGTCACCGGTTCGGTGGTGACTGTTGGCGAGGCACGGACCCTGCTTGGGCTTGGGCAGGGGGAGCAAGTATGAAACACATGTGCGCGGCCGTGTTGTCGTTCCAAGCGATCATTCTTGGCCTGTCGATCCCGGTGATGATCTCAGTTGAGTCCGTCAGTCCGGTGATCGCGAGCCTGATCGGTGGCGGTTTGGCAGTTGGCTGCATCGTGGTGGCCGGCCTGCTTCGATATGACTGGGCTTACTGGGCCGGGCATGCGATCCAAGTTGCCACGATTGCGACCGGGTTCCTCGTGCCGATCATGTTTTTCATTGGCCTGATGTTCGCCGCACTGTGGCTCGGAGCGTTCTTTCTGGGGCGAAAAATCGCGGCCGACAAGGCTCGCTGGGCCGCCGAAGGCCAGTAGCCGACGCCCAAACTTCACCCGTGGGAAAGGGCATGCCGAAGTGGTACGGCCTAAGCATGGATACCACCTTCAGTGTGCCAATGGGTGACCGGGGAAGGTTAGTGGTTCCAGCCGAACTGCGTGCCCGACAACGGTGGGGCCAAGGCACTCAACTCCTTTTGATCGAAACCGCACACGGAGTGGTGGTGTCAACACGCGAGCAAGCCAAAGAACTGTTGCATGCCCAACTCGCTGGCGAGAGTTTGGTGGATCAGTTGATCGCCGAACGCCGAGCTTTAGCCCGGTGAGCGTAATAGACGCCTCGGCGCTGTTGCGAAGCTATGGACTGCAGGTCGAACCTGTGACCGTCGCCGATGGCGAACTGGCCGCCAGAAGTTGGCAGGCCGGGTCTGGACATTCACTGGCCGACCGCCTCTGCCTAGCCCTGGCAAACCGGTTGGGGCAGCGAGCGCTAACGGCGGACTCGGCGTGGGGGACTGACGGCGTTGACCAGATCAGGTGAGGCCGGGCGAGTCGCCCAGCGGTTCGGCACCGAAGCCTCGACAGATAGGTTGGCCCTATGACGCAGCGCACCCTAGTTCTACTCAAACCTGACGCCGTTCGCCGTGGACTCGTTGGCACTTTGCTCAGTCGGTTTGAGGCCAAAGGCCTTGAGTTGGTGGCGATGGAACTGCGCACGATCGACGCGGCCATGGCCGACGCGCACTACGCCGACCACACCGAGCAGCCGTGGTATCCGCCGCTGCGCGAGTTCGCCACATCCGGGCCACTAGTGGCGTTGGTACTCCAAGGCGACGAAGCAATCTCGGTGGTGCGGGCGATCAACGGCGCCACCGATGGCCGCAAGGCAGAGCCGGGCACGATCCGCGGCGACTTCTCGCTGTCTAACCGCGAGAACCTCGTCCACGCTTCGGACTCCGAGGAGTCAGCGGCGCGCGAAATCGCCCTGTGGTTCAGCGACCTCTAAGCGACTCAGTCCTTTAGGCTCGCGGACTTTTCTAGATCCGCAGTGAACTGCTCATCTAGCCAGGCAATCCGCTCGGCTAGCCAATTGTGCAAGAGCGCAACTTCGTTCTGCCAGCCGGCAATCGGCGGGATGTTTTCGTCGGTGTTGGCGAAAACAAATACGTTCGGGTCCTGCTCCAAGAAACTTGCCGTCACCGGCAGGGCAGCCCCATCGACCTCGCGCGGGCTGAAGTTGTCGCGCACCGCACTGTCGAGCGGTTCGGCCGTCTCGTCGATGAACTGACCGATCTCGCCGACGCTGCCTGAGACTTCCGACCACCGCTTCGCGACGTCGTTGGCGAACGCCGGGTCTGACATCAGCACGTTGTAGTAATGGCCCAGTCGGTGGTTCCACATTTGGGTGGGGGAGAACGCCTGGCGCCACGCCGGGTCTTCGCTGATGTCGTACCAGTAGCGCTGCAGCCACCAGCCTTTCGGATTGTCTAAGCCCCAACTGCCGTAACGGCGGTTCCCTTGGGAGGTGGCGAAGTCCCACGGCGCGCCCATCGCTAGGGTGCCGTCGGCCTTCAACGTCATCTCAATGCTGTCCTTGAACGGGCTGCCGAGGTTCTTGGTCAGTTCGTTGAGCAGATACCAGTCGATGAACGAATCGACGTCGATCACATCGCGGTAGTTGTTGTCGGGGAAGCGTGGGGCGTAAAGCACATTCTCGACCCGCTGGAACCGCTGCTTGGCATCAGCGAGTTCGGATTTTGTGATGCCGGGAGCAAAGACCTGCAGGTCTCGCAGGCTCTTGAAAACCGGAAGGTCGTGGTCGCCTGAATCTGCCACCAGGCGGATGTCGCCGTCGGCAAGGTTCAGCCGTTTGGGCTCGTTCGTGATCGACTCGCCGAAGGAGTAAAGCCCACACATTGAGCCGTTGATTTCCAAAGTGGCCGGGCGAAGTCGTGGCGCCCAGTCGAACCCGACCCGGTTGGCCAGTTCCATTGCGGTGATGGTCCGCAGGAGCGAGCGGTCATCGAACCCGTCGAGCAGGGCCCACTCGGCACTTTTGGGCAGATTGAGCAGTCTGGTTTTTTCGTTGAGCGTTAGGGCGTAGGGACGTTTGGCGGCAACGACGCCACCGAGGTCGTCGCGCACGCGCAGGAAGCCGGAGGCCTTCTGCTTTTCGCCTGCGGTGTCGGTGAGGGTGAGGTCAACCGCGAGCGACCGAGCCGAGCTGGTGACCAGGTCGGTGCACGGTTGCGGTTCTACGGTGACGCCGCGCGCCGGGGTGGGAGTTTGAATCTCAAGTTGAATCCGGGCAACTCGGTTCGGGTTGGGTGCCGACTCAGTGGCAGCAGTTTCGCCCGGAAACGCGCTATACGAACCGGCCGGTTTGCCACTGGCGTTCAGATTGACTGCAATCAGCAGTGCCAGCAGCCCAAAAACCGTGACAAATGCGGCCAGCACAGTCAGCTTTCGATTTGAGGTCATGGTCCAAGCCCCACCCTTCTCGTTGAACCGGTCGACAAGGCCCAAGCATACGGTTCGACAACCGGACCAATCTGCAATTGAAACGAAGTAGTGAAAAACCGGGGACTACCTGTGAGGACCTACGCACCAGGGCCGTCATAGTGAGTTCGGGCCGCGCGGGTCAGTCACTGTCGATTCGATCGCGATGCTCAAGTTGGCCGGTTGTCCACAATTTCGGACAGGGTCTTGCGGGCGCTGGCGTAGAACCGACATGATTCGGGCGGACTAGTTTTCGGTTTCCGGGGGGGAAACAATGCAGGTTTTGGCCGAACGGGTGCGCGACCTAGTGCGCGAGCGCCGAGTCGATCCGCGCACCGACTTCGACGGGGTGCGCCGGGCCGCGGCCGACGCGGTCGCCGAACACGAACAGCGAAGCCTCACCGGCTCGGTGCGTGCCCTCGACGAACCTGAACGCGTCATCGGGCAACTGGTGGCCGACCTTTCTGGGTTTGGTCCGTTGCAGCAGTTCTTGGACGATCCTGAAGTTGAAGAGCTTTGGATCAACGAACCGAACAGGGTGTTTGTCGCCCGCGGTGGCCGGCACGAGTTGACCTCGGTGATGTTGACGGCCGAGCAGGTGCGCGAACTGGTTGAGCGGATGCTTTCGGCTAGCGGTCGACGCCTCGACTTGAGCCAGCCGTTCGTGGACGCGATGTTGCCTGGCGGTCATCGGCTACATGTCGTCCTAGACGGGATAAGCCGCGACTTCAGCGCGGTGAACGTGCGAAAGTTCGTGGCCCGCGCAGCCAACTTGGACGAACTGGCGGCGCTCGGCACAATCGATGAGGCAGCCGCAGGGTTCTTGCGCGATTGCGTTCTGGCCGGGTTGAACATCATCGTCAGCGGCGGCACCCAAGCGGGAAAAACCACCCTGCTGAACTGCTTGGCCGGCGCGATCCCAGGCACCCAACGACTCATCTCGGTTGAAGAAGTTTTCGAGATCCGCACCACCCATCCGGACTGGGTTGCCATGCAAACCAGACAGGCCGGGCTGGAAGGCACCGGCGAAATCACCTTGCGCATGCTGGTCAAAGAGGCGCTGCGGATGCGGCCAAACCGGATCATCGTCGGCGAAGTTCGCGCCGAAGAAGCACTCGATTTGCTGCTCGCCCTCAACTCTGGACTGCCCGGAATGGCCTCAATCCACGCCAACTCGGCCAAACAGGCGCTGGTCAAACTGTGTACTTTGCCGCTGCTGGCCGGTGAGAACGTTTCGGCCGGATTCGTCGTGCCGACGGTGGCCGCTTCGGTCGACGTTGTCGTCCACACTGGCATCGACGCCTCCGGGGTGCGCGCGGTTCGCGAAATCGTTGCCACCACCGGTCGCACCGAAAACGGCATCATCGAAGTCGAGCCGGTGTTTATTCGCCGTGACGGCGTCTTGGAGCGCGGCCACGGCCGCCCACACCGAAACGGTGCTTTCGACGCCTTGCCCCCGGCCAAGGAGACGGCATGGGCACGTTGATTGGGCTGATTTTTGGTGTTGGCCTGATGCTGTTGGTGACCGCGAACCAGCCGCTGAGCGCAAAGCGCCCCCGTGGGGTGCGGCCCAAGACCGGCCGATTAGAAGCGCTGGCTCAGGCGGCCGGAGTTAGCAGTCTGCAGCCGCGAAACCTAGTCATTGCTTGCGCTGCTTGCGCCATCGCAGCGCTGGTCCTTGCCTGGGGCCTGACCGGGGTCGGTGTGCTTGGTCTGATCGCGGCGGTCGCGGCCGGGCCAATCCCGATCATGGTCCTGCGGGCCAAGGCCGCCCGGCGCCAACGCGAACACGCTCAGGCCTGGCCAGATGCGGTTGACCACTTGGCTTCGGCCATTCGGGCCGGTTTGTCGC
>JAPXRA010000064.1:0-8409 GCA_033813795.1 Aeromicrobium sp.
GCCAGTGGCGCTCCGGTGGAACTCCCCCCTGTGGTGGACAAGCGTGACGCCTCGGGTGTTTCGCTGGCCCAGCCGGTGGCCGCAGTTTCTAGCAGTGCAAATCTTCTGCTCGGCGCCAGAGTCGTGCCAAACTGATCCGGTGCTGACCTCCCGCCGCCTCCTGGGCACGCTTTTGCTGATCTTTGGCCTTACCATCTCTGCTTGCTCCGGCGGCGGTGACAGCGGATCTGCCACCGAGCAACTGCAGTCCGCGGCCAAGACCCTCACCGACGCCGAAGCGATCGAACTCGACCTGTCGGCCACGTCGTTGCCGGCCGGCCAACGCGGTCTACTGTCGGCCATCGGCGTTGGCAACCATTCCCCCGCGTTCCAAGGTGAGGTCAAGGCCGTCGCTGGTGGGGTGACCATCGGAGCGGAGGTAATCGCGGTCGACGGCAAAGTTTGGGCCAAGACGGGTTTCTCGCCGACGTTCTTGCCGCTAGACCCCAAGCAACTAGGTGCGCCCGATCCGGCCAAACTGATCGGCACCGCCGATGAGCCTGGCTTCACCGCGTGGTTTGGTCTTACCGAATCACCCAAATCGGACGGCAAATCGCGCGACGGTGAAAATGTCTACACCAAGATCACCGGAAAGATCCCCGGTGAACAAATCAAGCGACTGCTGCCCAGCGCAGATGCCAAGACCGAATTCGCCGTCGTCTACCGACTGAACGAAGACGGGCAGTTACATGACATGAAGGTGACCGGGCCGTTCTATGGCGCTGACGTCGACGACGTGGCCTACACCCTCAAGGCCAAGCCGGCCGCAGAAGCGGTCACCGTCGAAGCTCCTTAGTCGATGAACTCGCGCACGGCAGCGGCCACCGGGCTGCTGGCACTGGCCGCTGCTGCGATCGGTTTTGCCGCTGCCGACACCTACGTCGTGGTCTTGGCGCTGCCCGAAATGATGACCTCAGCCGGCCTGACCGCCGCCGACCTGCAACGCGCCGCGCCGATCATCTCGGGCTTCCTGCTCGGCTATGTGGCGGTGCTGCCGCTGATCGGGCGGATCTCCGACTTGCGCGGGCGAGTGCCGGTTTTGTTGGGCTGCCTGTTGATTTTCGCGATCGGCTCGGTCATCACCGCAGCCGGTTACGACCTGAGCACGATCGTGCTCGGCCGGATGGTTCAAGGCATCGGCGGGGGCGGCTTGATCCCGCCTACCTTGGCACTGATCGCCGACACCTGGCCGGCCGAGCGCCGCGGCCTGCCGCTGGGCATCGTCGGCGCCGTCCAAGAACTCGGATCAGTGATCGGCCCGCTGTGGGGCGCAGCCATCTTGGCCTTCGGCAGTTGGCGCGACATCTTCTGGTTAAACGCAGCCGTCGGTCTGCTGATCTGTGTGGCGCTGCTGCGCTACCGACCGCAAGTTCGCGGCCCCGCGCCGAGCCGGGCCCCACTGATCCTCTTGGGGTTGGCGGCTGCGGCGTTCCTGCTGGTGATGATCGCCCCGGCCAAACTGACCGAGGGAGTCACCTCAGGTCTGGCGTTCTTGCCAGTGTTCGGGCAGTCGAGGTGGCTCTCCCCACTTGCCCTAATAGGGTTCGCGCTAGTCGGCGCCTTCTGCGCCCAGCAAGCCACCGCCGCGCGAGCGTTGGTTGATTTTGGCAGTTGGCGGCGGGTGTTTCGCCAAACCGACTTGGTCGGCGCAGGATTACTCACGCTGGCGCTCGGCGCGGTGATCGTGACCTTCGCTTCGGCCGAGCCAGAAACTTCGGTCCTCGGTAAGGACGCATTGGTGACGCTGCCGATCGCGGCAGTCGCAGCGATCGGTTTTCGCTGGCGCCAACGCAACGCACCGGCGCCGCTAGTCCCGCGCGGTGCCTTGGCTGCCAGGCCGGCCTGGGGCGCAGTCGTGGCTTCGTTCTTTGCTGGTGCGGCGCTAATCGCTGCACTTGTCGACATCCCGTTCTTCGCCCGGCTGACCGTCGCCGGTGACGACCAACTCGCGGCGGCCATGGTGCTGCTGGAGTTCTTGATTGCGCTGCCCGTGGGCGCGCTGGCCGGTGGCTGGGTGCTTCGCCATCTGCCTGCGGTCGTGCCAGCTGCGGCCGGCATGTTTTTGGCCGGATGTTGTTTTTTGGTGATGTCTAACTGGGACGCCAAGTCGCTGGAGTCGATCGCCTCTACTGCGGTGTTGGCGGCGTGCGGCTTCGGCTTCGGTCTGGCGATCGCGCCGGTGAACGCTGCGCTGTTGGCCAATACCGCCGAGGACGTTCACGGGCTGGCCAGTGCTCTGCTGGTGGTGGCGCGGATGGTCGGCATGCTGATCGGCATTTCGGCGTTGACCACGATCGGGCTGCGGGCATTCCACCGTGCCGCCGCCCAGATCCCCCCGCTGGAGCAGCTTTGTCCGAAGGGAAACACGTGCGCCGCCTACGGTGCTGCCTTGCGTGACGCCGGAATCAGCCAACTTCAGGCGGTGTTCCTTGGCGCAGCAGTAGCGGCGTTCATCGCTGCCACCCTCAGCCTTTGGTTGCTGCGCGATCGCGCTAAGTTGGCCCCATGACCGAACCGTTCGCAGACCTGATCGCCGCCAACAAAGAGTTCGCTTCAGCGCACACCCTCCAAGGATTCGACGGAATCGCCCACGCTGGCGTCGCGATGGTCACCTGCATGGACTCGCGAATCGACCCGCTTCGGATGATCGGTTTGAACCCCGGAGACGCGAAAATTCTGCGCAACCCCGGCGGCCGCGTGACCGACCAGGTGCTGGTCGCGGTCGTGCTGAGCGTCACTTTGTTGAACGTGAACCGGGTGCTGGTGGTCGAGCACACCCGCTGCGCGATGGCCAGTTCCACCGAAACCGAACTGCAGGCGCGAGTCGGCGAAACCGCCGGCGCGGACGCCTCGTGGATGTCGCTGGGCGCGATCAACGATCAGGAAGCCACCATCCGCGGCGACGTGCTGCGGATCACCAGCCACCCACTGGTGCCCAAGTCGGTCGAGGTCGGCGGCTTCATCTATGACGTCGACAGCGGACTGCTCAACCAGATCGTCTGAGTTCTCAAACCGGCTTAGCCTCAGGCGTCGATCAGGTCTACGTCGATTTCGTAGGCGCCCTGGACGATGAACTCTTTACGCGGCGGCACTTCGTTGCCCATCAAGAGTTCAAAAACCTCGGCCGAAGCTTCAGCGTCGTCGACGGTCAGTCGCCGCAGGGTTCGGTGCCGCGGATCCATTGTGGTTTCGGCCAACTGATCGGCGTCCATCTCCCCTAGACCCTTGTAGCGTTGCGGTGCGTCTTTCCACTTGACGTTGCGCTTCTTCAACTGCGCCAAGGTGCGCTGCAGTTCTGGGTCCGAATAGGTATAGATGTACTTATCTTGGCCCTTCTTGGGCGAAACCAGTTCGATCCGGTGCAGCGGCGGCACCGCAGTGTAGACCCGGCCAGCTTCGACGAGCGGGCGCATGTAGCGGAAGAACAGCGTGGCCAGCAGGCAGCGAATGTGGGCACCGTCGGAGTCGGCGTCGGCCATGAAGATCACTCGGCCATAGCGCGCGGCATCCAGATCAAAAGTCCGACCAGAGCCAGCGCCGACCACCTGGATGATCGAGGAACATTCGGCGTTCTTGAGCATGTCGCCCACGCTCGCCTTTTGCACGTTCAAGATCTTGCCGCGGATCGGCAATAGCGCCTGGAACTCACCGTCACGCGCGGACTTGGCCGTACCAAGGGCCGAGTCGCCCTCCACGATGAACAGTTCGGTGCGGTCAACGTCGGTGCTTCGACAGTCGGCCAACTTGGTCGGCAAAGCGCTCGACTCAAGGGCGTTCTTGCGGCGCTGCGCATCGCGCTGCTGGCGAGCCGAGAGGCGAGTGCGCGCCGCACCGACGACCTTCTCCAGGGTCAACCGCGCTTTGGCCTTGTGCGCGGTCTTGGTGCTGGTCAAAAACGCCTTGAGTTCGCGCGCCACGATCTTGTTCACGATCCGCGTCACCGGCGGGGTGCCGAGAACTTCCTTGGTTTGACCCTCAAACTGGGGCTCAGCCAGGCGCACCGTGACCACCGCAGTCAAACCTTCGAGCACGTCATCCTTAATCACGTCCGCGTCACCGGCTTTGAGCAGACGCGTGGTGCGCAGCACTTCGTTGAACGTCTTGGTCATGCCGCGCTCGAAACCCGAGACGTGGGTGCCACCCTTTGGCGTGGCGATGATGTTTACGAAGGACTTGACGGTCGTGTCGTAGTCGGTCCCCCACCGGATCGCGATGTCGACGCCCAAGGTGCGTTCTACGTCTTGAGGGGTCATGTGCCCCTTGTCGTCAAGCACCGGAACCGTCTCGGTGAAGGTGTCCTCGCCTTGCAGTCGCAGCACATCGGTGACGGGCGCATCGGGGGCGAGGAAGTCGCAGAACTCCGAAATTCCGCCCTCGTGCAGGAAGGTTTCCTCACGCACATCCCCGTCGCGCTCGTCGCGCAGCACGATCTTCAAGCCCGGCACCAGGAACGAGGTTTGCCGTGCCCGAGCGACTAGGTCGTCGTAGGAGAACTTCGCGCCCTTGATGAAGATTTGCGGGTCGGCCCAATATCTGACCCGGGTGCCGGTTTTGGCCTTGGCGACCTTGCCGGTCTTGTGCAAGGTGTTGTCGGCGGCAAAGTCAGCGTCTGCGCCGGCTCCGGCGAAAACTCCGGGGGCACCGCGACGAAAACTCATCGCCCAAGTAGCGCCGCCCTTGTCGACCTCGACGTCCAGTCGCGAGGACAGGGCGTTGACCACCGAGGCGCCGACACCGTGCAGGCCGCCGGTGGCGTTGTAGGAGCCGCCGCCGAACTTGCCGCCGGCGTGCAGTTTGGTGAATACCACCTCGACGCCGGTCAGTCCGGTCTTCTTTTCGATGTCGACCGGCACGCCGCGGCCGTTGTCGCGTACTTCGACCGAACCGTCGTCGTGCAGCACCACGTCGATCGAGGTGCAGTGACCGGCGAGCGCCTCGTCGACGGAGTTGTCGATGATCTCCCACAGGCAGTGCATCAGCCCACGAGTGTCGGTCGAACCGATGTACATTCCGGGGCGCTTGCGGACGGCCTCCAGCCCTTCGAGGACCAGAAGATTCCTTGCGTCATACGTTGACATTCGCCGTTTTCCTCCCAGGTCAACTAGCCCACCCAACGCTACCTAGCGCTGGCCCGACACGAGACAAAGTGTTGGGGCGTGTCGGCCCCGATTGGGGTCGATAAGGCACTATTGAGCGGTAAGTACGTTCGTAGAATCGAGGAACCGTGACGACCACCGTCGAAACACCCACACTCACCAGCGCTGATCGTTGCGACCGCTGTGGAGCGCAGGCGTTCGTTCGGGTAGAGCTCGCCTCCGGTTCAGAGTTGTTCTTTTGCGGCCATCACGCTCGCCAGCACGAAACTCAACTTCGTGAAGTGGCGATCAGTTGGACCGACGAGACCGACCGGCTCAGCGTCTGATTCTTCGCTGAAACGATCCTGATCCTCCCCCAAGGACGAGGAAGCGTACTGCCGAGGGAGATTGGCCGCACGCTTCCTCTGCTGAGGAGACGTGCCACCACTGCAACTGTGACGCCAATTACGCCAGTTGTGTTTCAGTCCAAGTAGTCGCGCAACACCTGCGAACGCGAAGGGTGGCGCAGCTTGCTCATCGTCTTGGACTCAATCTGGCGGATGCGTTCGCGGGTGACCCCGTAAACCTTGCCGATTTCGTCCAAAGTCTTCGGTTGGCCGTCGGTCAAACCAAAGCGCATCGACACCACGCCCGACTCGCGCTCGCTCAGGGTGTCCAGCACCGCGTGGAGCTGCTCTTGCAGCAAGGTAAACGAAACGGCATCGGCCGGGACGATCGCCTCGGAGTCTTCGATCAGATCACCGAACTCGCTGTCGCCGTCTTCGCCCAATGGGGTGTGCAAACTGATCGGCTCACGACCGTACTTTTGGACCTCGACGACCTTTTCGGGCGTCATATCCAATTCGAGGGCGAGCTCTTCAGGGGTGGGTTCGCGACCCAAATCCTGCAACATCTGGCGCTGTACGCGCGCCAACTTGTTGATCACTTCGACCATGTGGACCGGGATACGAATCGTGCGCGCCTGATCTGCCATGGCCCGAGTGATGGCCTGACGGATCCACCAGGTGGCGTAGGTCGAGAACTTGAAGCCCTTGGTGTAATCGAACTTCTCGACCGCGCGGATCAGACCCAAGTTGCCTTCTTGGATCAAGTCCAAGAAGAGCATGCCGCGGCCGGTGTAACGCTTGGCAAGTGAAACCACGAGTCGCAAGTTCGCCTCAAGCAGGTGGTTTTTGGCCCGGCGGCCATCAACGACGATCCACTTGAGTTCTTCGCCGAGTTTTTCTGAGACGCGCTTGGAATTGGCCAGCTTCTCCTCGGAGAACAGGCCCGCCTCGATCCGCTTGGCTAGTTCGACTTCTTCGGCGGCGGTCAGCAGCGCCACCTTGCCGATCTGCTTTAGGTAGTCCTTGACCGGGTCGGCCGTGGCTCCCGCAACCGTCACCTGTACCGCCGGCTCATCTGTGTCGTCGGCGCTGGACAGGGTGAAGCTGGCTTCTTCTTCCTGCTTGAGCGTTGGGTCGTTCGCGACGTCCTTGACGAACTCGTCATCGGAGATATCAGGCAGGACCTTCTTGCCGTTGGCGTCCGTAGCCGGAGCCGGGGTCTCTAGTGCCTGAGCCAAATCAACTGCGCCTGCGATGTCAACGCTCGCCTCTGACGCGGGGGTCTTCTTCGCGGCGGCCTTCTTGGCGGGAGCCTTCTTCGCGGCGACCTTCTTTGCTGGAGCCTTCTTCGCCGCGGCCTTCTTCGCCGCGGCCTTCTTCGCTGGCTCTGCCTTCACGGCTGCGGCCTTCTTGGTCGCCTTAGCGGGCGCCTTCTTGGCGGTGGTTGCTTTGCTTTCGGCCTTAGCGGACTGGGCAGCACGAGTCACCTGGTCATCAACCTCACAACATCGTTTCGGGCATGGCAATGAGGCCTGCGGTCAACCTCTTGGGCAAGTGTGCCACGTCCTACCTGACCGGGCCCACGCGCCTCACGCCGAACGCCGAAACCGTGCCCAAGAATCAGGGTGAGTGCCGGCCGCCAACAGGTCAGCCAACACCTGAATCAGGCTGTAGTCCGCAGAAATTTCCCGAGCGCGGTCTAGCGCAGTTAGCGCCCGGGCGCCATCGCCGGCCTGCCACGCCGAAAAAGCAGTCAAACAAAGTGCCGCCAGCGCCAACTCCGGACGCAGCAACCTAGAAACTGAAGCCCACAACTGGTGCATCTGCTGGGCGTTCTCTCGCCCGATCCGAAGCAGCAGTTCATCGCGTACCGGGATCAGGGCGGCGTAAAGGCCCAGTTCAATCTGTTCTAGGTCAGTTAGGTTCACTTCGCGCTCGGCCCGGACGAGAATCCGGTTCACCACTTCGACCGCGGCGGTTAACGCCTGCTGGGTAGAAACGCGCGCGAACTGCGCGGCCATCGTCTCAATTGCGTGCTCGCAAATCTCGTCCAACTCAGCCGCCGGCGCCCCTGCCGGACGGACCACTTCGTCCCTCAACTCCGACCGGTCAGCCAAGATCACCAGTCCGCTCATCACGGCGCGCGCACGCACCTCATGATCCTCGCGGATCGAATAGGGCAGGCCGGGCGAACCGGGTCGGCCCGAGTCCGTCCACACCCGGTGACGATCTGCCCACAAAACCTCCTCGCAGCTGCCGCCGGGCAAGGCGTCGCGCAAGGCCAAGGCCATTCGCTTGGCCCGCGTCCGGTTTGCCGAAACCGCTACCACCAAGAAACCGGTCGGGGCGTTTCGCAACAGGTGAAATGCCAACAAACGAGCCAACTTCGATTCGCCACCGTGATCGGGCAGGTCGTGCCGGAGCCGAAAGCCACACTTGGAGCCGTCTGCGGCGAGGCAAACGCCGATGATGCTTTCGCGCGGCACGAACCCGAATAGTGCCGGGAGCGCGTTTAGGAGGTCGTCAGCGGAGTTGGCGCGGTAGGCGCCCATGTTCATGTCCATCCTGCGAGCATCACGATCTGCGCGATGCGTCGACATCCCCAACTTCGGGGCTGTGGATCGTTGGAGTCGCGCGAAACTGCTTGCGATAATGGACCGGTGCGAACCACCGCGTCGATCCTGCATCTGGACCTCGACGCCTTTTTCGCCTCGGTGGAACAACGCGACAAGCCCTCGCTCCGCGGCAAACCGGTTGTAGTTGGTGGCGTCGGCGCACGCGGAGTGGTTTCCACTGCTTCCTATGAGGCCCGCAAGTTCGGGGTGAGATCGGCAATGAGCGGCGCCGAAGCCAGAGCCCGTTGCCCCAATGCAGCCTTTTTGGCCGGCCGCTTCCGGGCCTATCGTGCAGCCTCCGAAACAGTGATGGCGTGCTTGCGCGAACTCTCC
>JAPXRA010000065.1:0-8344 GCA_033813795.1 Aeromicrobium sp.
GGCGGTGACGCCGCGGCCGGGGACCTGCTCTTCGACGCCGGCGCCGCTATTCATCCGGCCACCGTCGGCGCCTTGGCCGCCGCCGGAATCGACGTGGTCAAGGTCACAGCGCCCCTACTAATTGCGATCGTGAGTACGGGCTCCGAGATCGCGGCCGGGCAGGTCCCCGATTCAAACTCCCTAGCCCTAGGTGTCGCAGTTCGAGAACTCGGCTTGACGGCCGACACGTTCCTATGCCCGGACGACTCCGGCGAACTTCGCCGTCTGCTGGACCAGATAGCCCTCGACCACGATCTGATCATCACCACCGGTGGTGTCAGCATGGGCGCGCGGGAGGTCGTGCGGCAGACCCTAGGCCAGACCCCAGGTGCGTGGTTCGGACATGTGAACGTCCAGCCCGGTGGCCCCCAGGGGCTCGCCCAGGTGGTGGCCGCCGAACGAACAATCCCGGTCGTCTGCCTGCCCGGAAACCCGGTTAGCGCGCTGGTCTCCTTCGAGCTTTTCTTGCGGCCGCCGCTGGCCGAATCTGTAGGCCTGCCACCGTGGCGTCCGGCAGGAACGTCACCACTGGCCGAACCGCTGGAGTCGATCTTCGGCAAACTTCAAGTGCGCCGAGGTCACCTAGACGACGACGGCCGGGTGAGCCTCACCGGCGGCCCCGGTTCGCATTTGGTGGCGTCCTATGGCCGGGCTAACTTGTTGGTGCTGATACCCGAGCAGGTCACCGCACTAGCCAGCGGCGATAGCGTGGAATGGTGGAGGATCGCATGAGTAACCAATCGCCCGGCCTGTCGCACTATCGAACAGATGGCAGCGCCCACATGGTTGACGTGACCGAGAAGGCCACGTCAAAGCGGATTGCCCGCGCTTCGGGCGTGTTTCGCACTCGGCCAGATGTGGTCGAGAAGATCATGACGGCGAACCTGCCAAAGGGCGAGGCGTTGGCGACCGCCCGGATTGCCGCAATTTTGGCCGCGAAGCGCACGCCCGAACTGATCCCCCTATGCCATCCCCTGCCACTAGGTGCGATCGAAATCGATTTCGAGGCGGCCGAGGATGCTGTTCTCATTTCGGCGACGGTCGCTACGACCGCACCGACCGGTGTTGAAATGGAAGCCCTGACGGCGGTTTCGGTGGCGGCCTTGACCTTGTTCGACATGGTGAAGGCCGTCGACGCCACCGCGGTGATCGAAAGCATCCGGGTCGAGTCGAAGTCCGGCGGCACCCACGATTGGAGCAGAGATGAGTGAACCAAGGCGTCGACTCGGGGTGGTGGTCACCTCGACCCGCGCGGCCGTAGGCCGCCGACAGGACCTGACCGGCCCGCAGATCGCCGCTTGGGGTAACGAGCAAGGGTTCGAGGTCAGCGGACCACATGTCATCGCCGACGGCCCTGAAGTGGCCGACCTGCTCAAAGAATTGGTCAGCCAAGGCTGCGCCTTGATCGTCACCACCGGCGGAACCGGTTTTACCGCCGATGACCACACCCCCGAAGCCACCATGGCCGTGATCGACCGCCCCGCGCCTGGCATTGCCGAAGCGATCCGGGCGAAAGGACTTCAAAAGACCAGCCACGCTGCCCTTTCGCGGGCGGTGGCTGGAATCAGTGACCGGACGCTAATTGTGAACCTGCCGGGGTCAACCGGCGGCGTTCGAGACGGCCTAGAGGTGCTTGGCACGATCGCCGACCACGCCCTCGACCAACTCGGTTTTGGCGAAGTTGACCCGCAGCAAACGCATCAAGACTCAGCCAGCACGCTGAACTAACAAGACGCCGTCACGCATTACTGCCGGTTCCCCGGCGGGCGAGAACGATTGCCGATCGCGTACTTCAGCAAGCAAGGTGACCCAGTTCTCGTCCAAGTTCAACGTTTCAAGGTCCTCGCGCGGCGAGGGGCAATCCATCGGTCGATGCCCGGAAGCGGCCGTCCAGGGCGGCGGTTCAGCGTGACCGACCACGAGCAGGAGTCCGCCCGGAGCCACCCAGTTGACGGCCTTTTTCAGCACGCCTGCCCGATCGAGCTCTGCCCTAGAGTGCAAGAAGCAGGCCGAGACCAGATCGAACTGCTGCTCGGTTGACCAGCTTTGCAGGTCGGCAGCAATCCAGGTGATCGATTCGTCCAATCCGGCTCGTCTTGCTTGAGCTTCGCCGCGGGCCAACGCCGTTGGCGACAAGTCAAGGGCAGTAGCTTGCCAACCGCGTTGGGCAAGCCAAATCGCGTCGCCGCCTTCCCCAGCGCCTAAGTCCAGCACGCTTCCGGGTTGCTGATCGGCCAGCGTAACCGCGAGTGCCTCGTTGACGTTCCCGGACCAAATCCCTTCGGCCGCGCTGTATTTCTCTTCCCAGTAGGCAAACGCCGAACCGACTTCGTGGTCGATTGGGGCACTCGGGTCCGACGATTGAGTCACCGAACAAATCTAACCGGACAACGGTTCGGCAGGTGCGGCCACCAGCGCCCACTTGCCGTCGCTTTGCTCGGCCAACCCGAGGCTCTGGAGTTCTCGAAGCGAACGGCGGACCGCAACCGGACCCCAGCGCAATGCTGCGGCGAGTTGCTGCTCGCTTTGCCGAACCTGCCCAAGCCGACGCCATATCCGGCGCGGCCCCGGCGCTAGGTTCGGCTGATCCTGTTCTGCCCAGCCGAAGGTGTCGGCCAAAACCTCGCGGCCCGAGGTGACCATCACTGCCTTACCGTCACGGATCGCCCGATGCGTCCCCGAGGATGCTTGGGACGTAACTGGCCCCGGCACGGCCATCGTCGTCCGGCCGAGTCGGTCTGCCCAGTTGAGCGTGTTGAGCGAACCGCTTCGACCGGCCGCCTCCACCACAACCAGCCCAACACTCATGGCCGCGATCACTCGATTTCGCACTAGGAACCGGTGCCTCGCAGGTGGGGTCCCGGGCGCGTACTCGCTCACGATCAAACCGTCCTCACTGATCCGACTGAGCAGTGCGGCGTGGGCTGCCGGATAGTCCAAGTCAACCCCGCAAGCCAACACGGCCACCGTCTTGCCGCCGGCTATCAGCGCGCCGCGATGAGCACAGGCGTCGATGCCGAAAGCGGCTCCGCTGATGACCGTGTGACCTTGGTCGGCGCAGTCGGCGGCGATGTCGCTGGCGCACTCAGCGCCGTAGGTCGTGTTCGCCCGCGCCCCGACAACTGCAACGGGCGCAGCACTCAACTCAAGCAGGTCTCCCCCGCCTCTGACCCACAGCCCAACTGGTGCGCCGCTGACTTGGCCAACCGGTTCGCAGTGCGCCAAGTCGGCCAGCCCGACTGGCCATTCGGCATCCGCCGGGGTAATCCACCGGGCACCGACTCGCTCAGCACTACCGAGTACGGCCTCGGCGCGCTCTAGCGCCACCTGGGCCGATTCGGCCCAGGTACCGGGCACTTGCCTGGTGTGAGTCGAAATCCTCTGCCAAAGGTCCGTCGGCCCCTCCTGTTCCAGGAATTCTCCTAGGCGAGGGTCGCCCGGTTCGACAGTCAAAGAGAGCAACAGTCGTGCCCGTCGTTCGTCGACGCGGCTCACGCCGACTCCAACAGGGCTGCGACGTCTCCACCCACCGGGCTGCCCCGGCGTAGATCTAGTGCGGTCTGCACATCGTGGAAATTCGGACGATCGTGACCACACAGGTCGGCGACACTCCACGCCAACCGCAACACTCGGTCGGCCGAGCGCGGCGAGGTCTTATTGGAACGCACCTGTTGCTCCAGCAGTTTGATGCCTTCGTCCGTGGCTGGCCAGTTCTTCCGCAACTCGACACCTGGCGCTGCGCTGTTGAGCCGCCAGTTCGTCGCGGCCCACCGGTGGAGTTGGCGCTGTCTGGCCTGCGAAACCAGTTCGCGCAGTTCACTTGTCTTCGGCGCGTTTGACAAGGCCAGCTCCAGACTGTGGCGGCTGGGTTCGGTCAGGGTGCGGTGGATGTCGATTCGGTCGCGAATCGGCCCGGAGAGCCGGTCGAAATATCGTCGGCGCATCGGCGCAGTGCACTCGCACCTGTTTAGGGCCGAGCCAGCGTTCCCGCACGGACACGGGTTGGCTGCAAGCACTAACTGAAAGCGGGCCGGGAACACCGCGGTCTGAGCAGCCCGCGACACCACGATCTGACCACTTTCGAGCGGCTGACGCAGGGCTTCAAGCACGTTGATTGCGAACTCCGGGGCTTCGTCAAGGAACAGGACCCCGTTGTGGGCAAGTGACATCGCCCCGGGCCTGATACCCCTGCTCCCGCCACCGACCACCGCCACCGCACTTGCAGTGTGGTGGGGATCCAGGAAGGGCGGGCGGGTCAGCAGCGGAACCTCGGCCGGGAGCGTACCGGCCAGGGAATGAACGGCACTTGTCTCCAACGATGCTTCGGTCTCAAGGTCAGGCAAGAGGGCTGGAAGGCGTTGCGCCAACATCGTTTTGCCCACCCCGGGCGGACCGACCAACAAGAGGTGGTGCCCGCCAGTTGCGGCGATCAAGGTAGCCAACCGGGCGTCTGCCTGGCCGACGACGTCGGCCAAGTCGAGGTCCAACTGGTGGCCAAAACTTGCCCAATTGCTTGCCGGCTCGCTCAAGCCAAGCACGGGCGGATCGTCGGGCTCGTCCTCCCCGCGCAGCTGCGCCACGATCTGACGAAGGGATCGAATCGCCACCACGTCAATGCCCGGCACCAACTCTGCTTCGGAGACGTTGGCCTCTGGCACAAAGATCCGATCAAAGCCGGCAGCGGCAGCTGCCAGCGTCGCCGGGAGGACACCACGGGCGGCCCGAACTCGTCCGTCGAGCGCCAGTTCACCGAAGAAAACCGAGCCGTCGAGCGCGTCGATCGGAACTTCTCCCTTAGCGGCAAATATCGCCAGGCCCATTGCGATGTCGTAGTTTGGTCCGCTCTTGGGCAGGTTTGACGGCGCTAGGTTGATCGTGACCCGCGAGTCGGGCCAGGAGGTCCCCGAGTTCACGACCGCCGAACGCACCCGACTGCGCGCCTCGCTCACGGTGACGTCCGCCAACCCGACCATCACAGTTGCTGGCATTCCAGAAGCGATGTCGACTTCGACTTCGACCCGGCGCCCAGCCAGGCCGTCGAGCGCAATCGCGTGGACCGATGCCATCAGGCGACCCCGGTGACGCGTTCGACTTGCGGCGCGCCAGCAGGCGGAAGCAACACCGCCACCACGTCGATCCGGACGCTATCGGGCATCACCGCGTGACTTTCAAGCCAGGCTGCGGCCAGACGTCGCAAGCGAGTTGCCTTGGGTCCGGTGATCGCTTCTAGCGGTGTACCGTGCCGGACCGAGGTCCTAGTTTTTACTTCGCAGATAACTAGGGTCGAACCATCGCGGGCCACGATATCGATCTCACCGAACCGGCAACTCCAGTTCCGGTCGAGGATCACCATGCCAACTGATCTGAGGTGGTCAGCGGCGACTCGTTCGCCGTAGTCGCCAAGGGCTCGGTTGCGCGCATAAGTCATAGCGCAATCCTGCGACCGGAATCGCGCCGCGAAGCAGCCTAGATTTTTGGCTGTGCGTTGGCTAGCTTTCAGCCAAGTTCCTTGTGAATCGTCAGTTCTTGGACTCGGCCGCAGCCTTCTTCGCTAGGTAATCAGCAGAGAGTATTCGGTAGTACTTCGACCGCAAGGCCCACACCGCAGCCAGGACCATCAGCAGTCCACTGATCAAGAAAACGAGCGCAATTCCGCGCGACTCGCCGTGGCCCAAAAGCCAAGCGAAGTTGGCCGCGCCTTCGGGCGAATCGAGATACGGGATTACCCAGAATTGGGCGATCGGAGCGATCAGAAATGCGGTCACCGGCGCGGCCGCAGACTCCACCGCCTGCGCGAATCCGAAAACCCGGCCTTGCTGCTCGAACTCAACCACCTGCTGGATCACCGTTTGTTCGGCCGCCTCAACCGGCGGGATCAACACCATGTAAAGCCAAATGCCGACCGCGTACAACCACCACCATTCGCGGATCGTGAAAAACGCGCCGAGCGCGCCCATCGCGGCCACGACCAGAAGCATCGTTCGCACCGGGTTCTTGCCGAGGCCGAACTTGGCGATGAGCAGGCCGCCGACAATGAATCCGGTACCGGCAACGCCAAAGAGCAGACCCCACGCTTCGACGCTGAACATTTCTAGGCCATACGGATCCATCAAGGTCAGATACACGCCGCCGATGAGGTTGTTGAAGGTCGCGAAAAAGACCATCGCGAGCAGTCCGGGCACCGCCTTGATCGCCACCAGCGCACCGGCAAAGTCCACCTTTGGTTTTTCTGTTCCACCGTGCTCTGGCTTGTCTTCGGGGATGCGGAAGGTGAACAGGTGCGCCGCCGAGACTGCAGTCATGGCTACCGAGATCGCCAGCGTCCAGCCCATCCCGAGTTGACCGATCGCCAAGCCACTGAACACGCTGGTCGCGATGAACCCGATGCCTTGGACTGTGCCGACAAGGCCGTTGGCATTGGCTCGCCGATCCTCGTCCACCAGCAGGGTTACCGTGGTGGAAAGCGCAATGTTTCGAAGGCTCTCAACCACCGAGCCAAACAAGATCAGCGCCACGAAAATCCAGAACCAGCTTCGGCCCAGATCCGCTACGGCTGCCTCGCCGACCGCTAGGTAGACCGCGCCGGCTGCCGCGAAGGTGAGCAAAGTGATTGTGCTCGACCAGACCATCATTAGCTGCTTTTTGTGGTGGTCGACCAAGGTGCCGAAGTACATCGCACATGCGGCAAGCAGCAGCATGTAGGAGCCGCCGATTACGCCTGTAGCAAGCACCGATTTGGTCTGCAGATATGCCCAGAAGGTTAGGGCGAACCAAAGGAAATTGATCGTGACGTTCGCCAACAGGGTATTGACCAGAACTTGGTTAAATACCCGCTCTCTTGACCTAGCGGTCATGTGGGCGGCAGCTTGAAGTCCGAATCTTGCAGCTCTTCAACGTTTACGTCCTTGAAGGTCAGCACCTTGACGCTCTTGGCAAAACGCGCCGGACGATAGATGTCCCAAACCCACGCGTCGTTCATGCTGACCTCAAAGTAAGCGTCGCCAGATTCGGAGCGGACCTTCACGTCAACGGCATTGCACAGGTAAAAGCGACGATCGGTTTCAACCACGTATTTGAAGATCGAGACGACGTCGCGATACTCGCGATAGAGCGCAAGCTCCATGTCGGTCTCGTACTTCTCCAAATCCTCAGCGCTCACTGCGGACCCACCTCCAATGTCGTGTCGCTAATCGTATCTGCCACTCGGGCGTCAGGGGCCGAAGCTGGCAGGCGCCAAGAACGGCGGTGATGAACAGTCTGACCATGCTTTGCCAACGCAGCCATGTGCTTTGCCGAGGCGTATCCCTTGTTCACTGCCCAGCCATATTCGGGAAACTCCCCGGCCAGTTCGATCAGGTGATTATCCCGATCGGTCTTTGCCAAGATGGAAGCCGCAGCAACACCAGCGCAGGTCAGATCAGCCTTCACTTTCATCCGAACCTCGGGCAGGTTGTCGATCACGCTTGGCGGACCAAATAGCGCGTCTTGCTCCGGCTCGGTCAAGTAGTCGTGACTTCCGTCGAGCAGGATCAGGTCTGGTTCAATCTTGAGTTCGGCCACCGCGCGCCGGCCGGCCAGGCGCATCGCCGCAATGATGCCGAACTCGTCGATCTCGGCTGCAGATGCATTGCCGACTGCCCAAGCGGCCGCCCAATCCTTGATCGGCAAGACGAGTTCGTCTCGCGCTTTGGCGGACAAGAGTTTTGAATCGCGCACGCCTGCCGGTGCCGGTGGCGTTTGCTCGGTCACTACCACCATTGCGACGGTCACCGGTCCGCACAGCGCCCCTCGCCCAGCTTCGTCACTACATGCCAAAGCGGAAGCGCCATCGCGCAGGAGTTGCCGCTCAAATCTCAGGTTCGGAGCGACGCTCACGGCTTTGGCACGTCGTCGAAGACGTCGGTGTCCTTGATGAAGCCGAACCGGTCAAGTGGCTTCCATCGCAGCCACGACTTGCCGACGACTTCATCAACGGCCACAAAACCACCGCCGGGCTCGCCGAGGTGTGCACGCGAATCGGCCGAATTTCCGCGGTTGTCGCCCAGCACCCACAAGTAGCCCTTGGGTACAGTCACGTCGTACGTTTGATCGGCGTTGACGTTCTTGTCCTGAAGATAAGACTCGTCAAGGGACTTGCCGTTGACCACGGTCCGACCTTTGCTGTCACAGCAGCGCACGTTGTCGCCGCCGACGCCGACTACGCGCTTGATCAGGTGACCACCAGAGGGGTACAGCCCGATCAATTCGAGCGACCGTTGCACCGGGTTCAACGGTGGGTCCCCGGCCCCACCAAGCCAATTGTTTG
>JAPXRA010000066.1:0-8288 GCA_033813795.1 Aeromicrobium sp.
GGCCACGCCGGCGCAATCGTCTCTGGCTCCTCGGGCACGGCACAGGCCAAGAAGGAAGCCCTCGAGGCGGCCGGAGTCAAGGTTGGCAAGACGCCTTCGGAGACGGCCGAACTCATGCGAGAGATCCTGGCTAACCTCTGAGTTAAACAGCGAAGGCTCCAGCAACCGATTGGTTGCTGGAGCCTTCGTCATTTCTGGCTACTTTTCGGTGTACGCCAAGCGCTCGCCGGCCCGCTGCAGAACCGTTCGGAAGTCCGTCTTGCCGTAGGCATACTTGCCAGCGGGCGGGAACAACACCTGGGTGAACGCCGAGCCGCGGTAGACCACACCCATCCGGTAGTAGACGAACTCGTCCTTGTCGATTTCGATGCCGATCCGCCACGACCAACCGGCGTAGCCGTCGCCTTGAACGCGCTTTTGCTGATTCACCGTGGCCGGGAAGTCGCCATCGCGACAGTTCTCGACCTTCTTCTTGATGGAGGCCACAAGTTTGCGGGCAGCTGCCGGGTTCGCCATGGTCGCTGCGGACTGGGTGAGGGCAAACTGCTCGGGTAGTTCTTTGGCCTCGGGCATCGCGAACAACCGCGTGCGCGCCTTCACCACGTTCTTGCCGCGAAGGGAGGTCTCGTCGCACAAGGTCGCAGCGGCGTTTTGGTTGCCTACCGCAACTGGTTCACTCGCGCTCCAAACGCTGTCGATCGTGCTCACTGGCGGCAAATCGACCACCCCCAAGAACTCGGGGTTTGCCGAAGCCGGCGGTGGCAGCGACTTGGTGACCTCGAACTCCTCAGTGCAGTCACCGCCGGAATCTGCGCACACCTCCACGATGGATTCGTTGAGCAGCGAGGCGAAGACGTCAACGTCGGTGGCCTTGATCCCGGGGGACTCGTGAACCAGCGTGGACGTCAAAGACCCGGACTGGGCCAACCCCACGGTGATGAACCTTGACGGTTCACGATAGGACTGCAGTCGCAGAATCTGAAAATCGCCGAACGGCCGGGTCACTTTGAAGGCGTCAACCAAACGGGTGCGTGGGTGCTCGCAGTTGGCGTAGGTCGCCACCAACTTCTCAAATGCTTCGCGCGAGGCCCACTGCGACTTCGAAACTTCAATTGACTGAGCAACCCGATCGGACTTGTCCGAAGAAGAAGCGCGCACAAAGACCTTCAGCGGGTCGGGGTCGGCGAACCGCGTGGTCGGGCAGGTGGCGTAGGGGGTCTTATTGGCTAGGTCGGTATCGGTGCCGTCGACCTTCCACTTCGCCGTCGGACGCAGAACCGATACCTGTTTGCTGCTGAGCAGGCTATCGGTTCGGATGTTGTGCGAATCCAAAACGATGTCCCGAGATTCGGCGCCGATCTGCTCGCGCACCGGCAAGGTCGACTGGCGTTCCAGCGGCTTTCCTTCAGCCACCAGGGCGCCGCCGACGAGAGCGAGCAAGAGCGCCAACACGACCAGCAGCACCGTGTTCCGCCGGGCACCACGGGTGGCCGAACGCCGAATTTCGCCGCCGGTTGGCAAGCTGATCGGAGCGGTCACCCCGGCCAACTCCCCTAGCCGAACGCCGACTTCGTCGATCGTGGTGGCCAAAGCCGCCTCCAACCGGCCGAACCCGTGCGAAGCCAGATCGATGGCCTCTTCGTCGTCGATCGAGACTTCGGCGGCGGCCGTGTCCAGATCAAGATTTCCGATCGTCATCAGCACGATGATCCGTCGAGTTGACGGGTCCAGATTCATTAGCGCCCCGACCAAACCGGTGTCGGTCTGTGACTCGTTTTTCCGGCGTAGCGGGTGAGCGCTGCGGCTCAGCAGGATCGACTTCCACGCTTCTTCGCGGGCGTACCGGACCGAGTCGGCGTTGGCCACGACGTCCCATTTGCGCCAAGCGTGTTCATAGGCGTGGATCGTGGCGTCAAGGGCGACCTGGCGGTCACCACAGGAGGCATATGTAATCGCTAGGGTCAACCGAGAGGTCGTGTCATAGAACTCGTCAAAAGTGTCCACAGCCGACATCTGGCCAACCTCCCTCAGCGGTTTGGACAGCCCGGAGTGTGCTGTCAGAATCTTCGCCACATTACCTGTTAGATGGTTGGGTGCTGCACTCAAGTCCGCCCAAGCAGTGGCGGACGCCCGCGTTTTCGGCCCTAGTCTGCGTCGGGGTTTGCCTAACCATTAGTTTCGCCGCGGCCGCCAGTTCTGGACTTGACCAGTCTGGTGCGGCCTTGGCTCGAACCAGCGTGCAACTTTGGCTCGTTTCGGTCGGGGCCGGACTAACAGTGAACGGCACGTCGTTCACGCTTGTCCCGATCGGCGCAACCTTGATGACCTTTGCCGTCGGTTGGCTCGTGGCACGCGGTTTCACCGCCAAGAGCCAAATCGAGCCGGTCGGGTTCGGCGCCAAAGTCGGCGCCATGACCGGAATAAGTGCTGGCCTGCTCTCCGCGGTGACCTCAGTTGGGCAAACGTCGACCTCATTTGCTCGGGCCACCTTCGGCGCGTTCCTAGTAATAGGTTTGGCCGCAGCGTTTGGTGCCGCCGCGTCGACCAAAACGAGGTGGCTCGGCGCACCAACTCGTTTGGTCAGCGTGTTGACCGGAGCCAGCGTCAGTACCACCCTGGTACTGCTGGGCTCGGCCGCCCTGACCTTTGCGCTCTTGGCAAGCAACCTGAACCAGGCCGCGAATATTTGGGCTTCACTTGGCCCAGACTCGCCAATCCTGCTCGCGCTGATGTGTGTGCTGTCGATGTTCACGATGACCCTTTGGGCAACGGCAACGATCTTTGGCCCGGGCTTCCACTTCGGACCTGACGCGACCGTAGACCTGACCGGCAACGACCTCGGTCTGCTGCCCGGGTTCCCGCCGTTGGCGGCAATCGCCGAACCAGGCCCGTACCCGAGTTTGACCGCAGGACTGCTGCTGCTCCCGCTGATCGCGGCCGTTCTAGGCGGATTAGCCACCTACCGCAGACTGGCTCAGACCACCGAGCCGTCATGGGCAAGTGCGGTAGCAGAATGTGCCGCCGGCGGGGCCGTCGCTGGATTCGTGATTGGCCTGTTGACCCAGACCGCGAGCGGTTCCATCGGACCTGGCCTAATGGGACAAGTGGGTCCGGCAAGTTGGCAGACCCTGCTGATCGCGGTTCCGCTGATGGCCATAGGTGCCGCACTTGCTGGAACCGGCGCACACTATCGTTCTACTCGTGACAAATCCGCCGTCTGAGCCGACCCGCATTGTGGTGTTGGTGTCTGGCACGGGCACTAATCTTCAAGCCCTGATCGATGCTGCCGCGGGCGAGGCCTACGGCGCGAAGATCGTTGCAGTCGGCTCCGACCGGCCCAATGTCGAGGGCCTGCGTCGAGCAGAGCGCCACGGGATCGCCACCTTCATCGAGCAGGTTGGCAGCTATTCGGACCGCGCCGCCTGGGACGAGGCACTCGCCGAAACCGTGGCCTCCTACCAGCCAGATTTGGTCGTTCTTGCCGGATTCATGAAACTGACCGGGCCAGCTTTTTTGGCGAAGTTTGGCGGGCGTACCGTCAACACCCATCCAGCGCTCTCGCCTTCGTTCCCGGGCATGCACGGCCCGCGTGACGCGCTGGAATATGGCGTGAAAATCACCGGGGCTACCCTTTTTATCGTCGACGCTGGGGTCGACACCGGACCAATCGTGGCCCAAGTGGCGGTCAAGGTTGCCGACGATGACGACGTCGAAACCTTGCACGAACGAATCAAGACCAAAGAGCGCGAAATGCTCGTCGAATGGGTGGGCCGACTCGCCCGCGAACCGTTCGAAATCATCGGCCGAAAAATCACCTTCAACACCAAGGACCCCAAATGAGCGAACTTCGCGGTATCAAACGCGCCCTGATCTCGGTTTATGACAAGACTGGACTTGCCGAGCTTGCGACCAACTTGCACGCCGCTGGGGTTTCGATCGTGTCGACTGGCTCGACCGCCAAAACAATCGAAGCGGCCGGCGTGCCGGTCACCGCGGTCGAAGAGCTGACCGGCTTCCCCGAATGTCTAGACGGACGAGTCAAGACCTTGCACCCGCGCGTTCACGCTGGAATTCTCGCTGATTTGCGTCTCGATGATCACGTGCGCCAACTCGCCGACCTCGACGTCGAACCCTTCGACTTGGTTGTGGTGAACCTCTATCCATTCCGCGAGACCGTGGCTTCTGGCGCGACGCCAGACGAGGTAGTTGAACAGATCGACATCGGCGGACCGTCGATGGTGCGCGCCGCGGCCAAGAATCACCCGAGCGTCGCAGTCGTGGTTTCACCCGACGCCTACGGCGCGGTCGCCGAGGCGATCGTCGCTGGCGGTTTCTCGCTGGCACAACGCAAGCAGTTGGCGGCTCAAGCTTTTGCGCACACCGCCGCCTACGACGTTGCGGTTGCCTCGTGGTTCTCCTCGGTGTACGCCCCGGCCGATGAAGAATCGTTCCCAGCGTTCACCGGTGCAACGTGGGAGCGATCGGCCGTGCTCAGGTACGGCGAGAACCCGCACCAACAGGCGGCGCTCTACACCAACGGCGCCGGCGGACTGGCTGGTGCAACCCAGTTGCACGGCAAGGAAATGTCGTACAACAACTACGTTGACACCGACGCCGCGCAGCGCGCTGCCTACACCCATGAAGAGCCAGCCGTCGCAATCATCAAACATGCGAACCCGTGCGGGATCGCAATCGGAATGGACATTGCCACCGCCCACGCTCGCGCCCATGCTTGCGACCCGGTCTCGGCCTTCGGCGGAGTCATCGCGGCGAACCGTCCAGTTTCGGTTCAGATGGCCAAGCAAGTCGCCGACGTGTTCACCGAAGTGATCGTTGCTCCGGGCTACGAGGAAGGCGCTCTGGAGATTCTTCAGGCCAAAAAGAACATCCGTATCCTCACCTGCGAGCCACCTGCCGGGGGCAGCAGTGAGCTTCGGCCGATCAGTGGCGGCCTGCTGATGCAGCAAGCCGACCGGGTTGACGCCGAAGGCGACGACCCCACGACTTGGACCTTGGTTGCTGGCCCGGCCGTGGACGAGGACACATTCTCCGATCTGGTTTTCGCATGGCGAGCAGTTCGGGCGGTCAAGTCGAACGCGATCTTGCTGGCCAAGGACGGTGCCGCCGTGGGCGTCGGCATGGGCCAAGTCAACCGGGTCGATTCGTGCCGGTTGGCCGTCGAACGTGCGGGCACCGAGCGCGCGACCGGCGCCGTCGCCGCATCGGACGCCTTCTTCCCGTTCGCCGATGGGCCACAGATCCTGATCGACGGCGGCGTGACCGCAATCGTTCAGCCTGGCGGGTCGGTTCGCGACGAGGAGACGGTTTTGGCCGCCCAGGCCGCCGGGGTGTCGATGTATGTCACCGGAACTCGTCACTTCTTCCACTGAGTAGCGAACCGCGCCTAGAGTTCTAGGCAGGGTTTTCTGCCACGGTGTGGCGTGAAAGACTTACCTTCGTGACTGCCCAGAAACTTGACGGCAAAGCCGTCGCCGCCACGATCAAGTCCGAACTTCGCGAACGGGTCACCGCTTTGCGCGAGCGCGGAATTATGCCCGGTTTGGGCACGATTCTGGTCGGGGACGATCCGGCCAGCAAGTGGTACGTGGGTGCCAAGCACAAAGACTGCGCCGAGATCGGGATCGAGTCGATCAGGATCGATCTGCCTGCCAACGCAACTCAAGCTGAAGTCGAGGCCGCGGTAGATCAACTCAACGACGATCCGGCGTGCACGCTCTACATCGTGCAGCTGCCCCTGCCGGCCGGCTTGGACGAAAACGCCGTGATCGGCCGGATCGACCCGGCAAAGGACGCCGACGGACTCCACCCGACAAACCTCGGTTGGCTCGTGCTGGGCAAGCCAGCGCCACTTCCGTGCACCCCGCGCGGAATCATCGAACTACTGCGGCGGCACGAAGTCCCAATCGCCGGCCAGCACGTCGTCGTGGTTGGTCGCGGCATCACTGTCGGCCGACCGATGGGCCTGTTGCTGACTCGGCGAAGCGAAAACGCCACGGTCACGCTTTGCCACACCGGCACGAAGGATTTAGCCGCCGAAGTTAAGCGCGCCGACATCGTGATCGCTGCGGCCGGCGTACCCGGCATCATCACCGCCGACATGGTTAAGCCCGGCGCGGCCTTGCTCGATGTTGGAGTCAGTCGCGACGAGGCCGGCAAGATCGTCGGTGATTTGGCTCCCGATGTCGTCGACGTCGCTGGCTGGGTAACACCGAACCCCGGCGGCGTCGGCCCGATGACTCGGGCGATGCTGCTAAGCAACGTCGTCGACTTTTGCGAACTGTCCGCCGAGGCGCCTCAGTGAAATTGCCCCGCAGTTACGGCTCGCGGATCTACGTGCTGCACCTTCTGGTCGTGGCCGCGGCCTTGGTCGCCATCTATCTTGGGCAGTGGCGAGTCGGCATTTTCGTGATCGGCGCCGCGTTCGTCGCCGCAGCCATTGCCCGCATTTTCGTGCCGAAGAACCACACCGGCATGCTTCGCGTTCGCGGCAAGGCGTTCGACGTCGCTTGGATGGGCTTTCTCGGCGTATCGCTCGCCATCTTGGCCGTGGTCGTCCCCGGCTGAAGCCCGTCGCGGCCGACAATATGGCAGAAAACAAAACGGTGCCGCCCCGGTTGGGGCGGCACCGTTTTGGTTAATAAATCAGATCAAGCCAAGTTCGGTGACGGCGTCACGTTCTTCGGCGAGCTCGGCGACGCTGGCGTCGATTCGAGCGCGGCTGAATTCGTCGATCTCCAAGCCCTGGACGATCTCCCAATCACCGTTCTTGGTGGTAACCGGGAACGAGCTGATGATGCCTTCTGGCACACCGTAGGAGCCGTCGGAGGAAACCGCCATCGAAACCCAGTCGCCTTCGGCCGAGCTGGTCAGCCAGTCGCGAGCAGCATCGATCGTGGCCGAGGCAGCCGAAGCGGCCGAGGACGCGCCCCGCGCTTCGATGATCGCCGCGCCGCGCTTGGCCACGGTCGGGATAAAATCCGACTCGATCCAAGCCTGGTCCGAAACGACTTCGGCAGCGTTGCGGCCGGCAATTTCGGCGTGGAAGATGTCCGGGTACTGGGTGGCCGAGTGGTTGCCCCAGATCGTCATCTTGGTGATGTCAGAGACCTTCGAACCGGTCTTAGCGGCCAGTTGGCTGATCGCCCGGTTGTGGTCCAAGCGAGTCAATGCACTGAAACGCTCAACCGGAATGTCCGGGGCGTTCTTCGAAGCGATCAACGCGTTGGTGTTGGCCGGGTTGCCGGTCACGCCGATGCGGATGTCGTCGGCTGCCACCTCGTTGAGGGCCTTGCCTTGAGCGGTGAAGATCGCTCCGTTCGCCTCAAGCAAGTCACCGCGCTCCATGCCCTTGGTGCGCGGGCGCGCACCGACGAGCAGGGCGAGGTTCGCGCCGTCGAAGATGTGGTTCGGGTCGTCGCCGATCTCGACCGAATCGAGGGTCGAGAAGGCGCAGTCGTCCAGTTCCATGACGACACCCTCAAGCGCCTTCAGCGCCGGAGTGATTTCAAGCAACCGAAGTTGGATTGGGGTGTCGGGACCGAGCAGCGAACCGCTGGCCAGACGAAACAAGAGGCTGTAGCCGATTTGGCCGGCGGCGCCGGTGACGGCCACCTTGACTGGAGAGGTGCTCACGTCTATGTGCTCCTAGGTTGAGGTTTCAATCTCAAACTATCGCAATCGGGTCCGACCACGGTCACCGCGGTCACTCCCACTCAATGGTTCCTGGCGGTTTGCTGGTGACGTCGAGGACCACCCGATTGACCTCGGGCACCTCGTTGGTGATCCGGGTGGAGATCCGTTCCAGCAGCTCATACGGCAACCGGCTCCAGTCGGCAGTCATCGCGTCCTCACTTGAGACTGGACGCAACACAATCGGGTGGCCGTAGGTGCGCCCGTCGCCCTGAACTCCGACCGAGCGGACATCGGCCAACAGCACGACCGGGAACTGCCAAATCTTGTCGTCCAGCCCAGCCAAAGTGGTCTCTTCGCGGACGATCGCGTCGGCCTGACGCAGCAACTCCAACCGCTCGGCGGTGACTTCCCCGACGATCCGAATCGCTAGGCCAGGGCCGGGGAATGGGTGCCGACCCACGATCGCTTCGGGGATCTGCAGTTGGCGACCAACCTCGCGCACCTCGTCCTTAAACAGGGTCCGCAGCGGTTCGATCAAACTGAACTCAAGGTCCTCGGGCAAACCGCCGACATTGTGATGACTCTTGATGTTCGCGGCGCCTTCTCCCCCGCCGGACTCCACCACGTCGGGGTAG
>JAPXRA010000067.1:0-8258 GCA_033813795.1 Aeromicrobium sp.
CCCTTGGAGTTCAAGTTCACGGTCTTTAGCTTTTTGCTGCCTCGGTAGATCGTGACCTTGCCGGGCGCGGGCAACTTGTTTGACGTCACCGAAATGGCGAACTTGACCTTGCCATTTTTGCCCGGCTTGGCCTTGACCGCGACCGAAGACTCGGCCATGACTTTCGTCGTGGCTGCCGACAGCGTCTGCGCTGAAGAACCGAAACCAGCCTTGCTCGCAGTAACACCCACGGTGATCGACTTGCCCAGTTGCGCCGACTTGAGTTTCAGCGAAGATTTGGTCGCCCCGGCGATTGCGACGCCGCCGGCGAACCACTGGTACTCAACCGAGACCTCCGACTGGCTCCACGAACCGGCCTTTGCCTGCAAGGTGGATCCGACAACTGGCTTGCCTTGCACCTTCGGCAGAACCGTGTTCGTTAGCGGCTCTGGCGCGAGAGCCAGTTTGGCGTCAAACCCAGTCAATCGATCCCCAGCAACCAATTCAACTGGCGTGGCCAAGTCGAGCGTGGGCTGGTCCTGCCACCATTCATCTTGGTGGCTTTCGGCAGCGTCGAACTCAATCTTGTAAGTTCCCGCTGGCAGGTAGGAGAGCAGGTACGTGCCGTCTTCTTTGATCCACTCAGTTCTAGTCAGCGTGTAGGAGTTGTCGTCGGTCGCCCGGTAGGCATTGACTACGCCGCGGTACGGATAGGAGTCGATCGGCAAACGCTCACCGTCAGCATCAGTCACCTTGCCCGAGATGGTCGCGGCCAACCGCAACTCCGCATTGATGTCGGCGAGTTGCTCACCTTCGCCGAGCTCGATGATATCGGCATTGTCGGCACCTTCGACCTTGTTCCAGAACTGGTCGAAATGCGTGCCTGAGGCGGATTGGAAAAGCACCCGATAGGTCCCCGCTGGCAGGTTTTCCAGTCGGTAGTCGCCGTTTGCAGAAATCCAGTCTGTGTCTTGCTGCACGAACGCACCAGTCGAATTTTGCCGCAGGGCCTGCACCATCCCGTAATATGCGGGCACGGAGTCAGCCTGCACGGGCAAGAACTCGCCGCCAGCGCCCCGAACGTTGCCTGAGATCGAGGCAGTTTCCACAGCTTGCGCCGGCAAGGCCGCAAGGGTCGAGAACGACAAGCCCAATATGGCCGAAAAGACGAAAACTAGAACCCGAAAATTGCGAATCACGAAATCCCCCAAGAAGCACAACAGCGCCCCCGCGCCGTAACGATGAGCCGAGGCTACCGGTTCAAGTGGCTCAGCTCAACGTCGGCCAGTGTCGTCAGTAACCCAAAAACGAGTCGACCTTCACCCGGTGCGCGTGCTTCGCCAAGTCGGCAGCCATGGCGTCAACGACTGCTGGCGAACCAGAAATCATCACTGTTCGCCGGTTCAAATCAGGAACTTTGGCTCGGACGTAGTCGGCGTTCAGGTCCGCGTCGCCGATAACTTGAATGTCCACGCCCAAGTCGGCGAATTCGGCCGAATAGGGGACAACCGTTTTGTCATGCACGGCGTGGATCAGCACAACATCACGCTCCTGATCGGCGAATGCTCGCAGTTGGCTGACGAATGGGGTGATGCCTATCCCGCCAGCGATCAGCAGCAGCGGAACCGCCGGGTCGCTTGGCCAAGTGAAGTCACCGTGGACACTGGTGAGACGAGCCCGGTTCCCGACGGCCAGTGCCTGCTTGAAAGACGACCCTGGCACCGGCTCGCGCGCTGCAATCGAGATCTGGAATCCGGGGGCCGACACGAACGAGAACATGCGTCGTTGGCCGCGCCGGTCGGCCCGGTGCGGCACGTAGAACTCGCCATACTGGCCGGGCACAAACGCCACCGGCCGCTCCGCCGTGAAGGTGTACTCGAAGTAGTCCTCGCCCAGCGGCCGGCGCTGCACCAACTCCAGTGACCGGGCCTGCTGTCGGCAGGCCAGAGCAAACAATCCGGTCACTACGAGGGCTAGTTCGTAGGTGCTGGCGAAGATCCAAATCGGTTTAGCTTCACCGAAGGCTGCAGTTGCCACCAGCGGCCAGGTGACGACTAGCGCCGCCAATACGCCAGCCACCAGTTTTTGCCACTTGCGCGGCGGCAGCGTCAACGGCTCGGTGAGCATGAAGCCACCGAAGAAGAAGATCGGACTAGACACGACCGCGAATCGGAGCGCGGCGGTTAGGTCCAGGCCAGAACTCATCGTGGCAACCACGCTGATCGCTATGGCCAGACCTGCAAAAGTTGCGCCGAGGCCGATCCGTCCGGTGCGCCACCACAGCAGCACCGCGCCAAAAATCACCAACCAAGCCATTGAGGCGTTGGCTATCCACCAAGTCGGATATGGCATCGCCTCGGACCCAATGAAGTGGGCAAACACCAGCGAGACGATCACGCCGGCGGCCACCGGGTTGAACAGGTGACGGCGGTGAACCACCAGCACGAACTTCGACAATTGCGCGGTCGCCGCGATCGCCGCGAGCCAAGCCAGTTGGGCCAGTTCGGCCGTCGGCCAGTAAAGGAACCACAACAGCAAGCCGGTGATCAGCGCCGATTCCAGGTGGACTTGCACTTTGAACAGGCGACCGAGCAGCCAGTCGGTCAGCACTGAGACACCGGCCAGTACGACTAGGGTCAGCGCCATCGCTTCGAACGTGAAGATCACTGGAATCAGCGAGCCTGCGGCCGCATAACCGAACGCAGCGACAGCCAAGACCGCCAGCAGGATCGTCACGAGGCGATACATCGTCACCTTCGACAGTGAGTTTCGAGCCTGCTCCAGCCCACGAACATGCCAACTCATCTGAATAGCTCCCCCGTCCAGCGATCTCGGTTCACTTGGCCGTCGGCGCCAAAGCGCAGCACCTGGTAGTCCGGTTCACCCAAGTCGACTGGGGCGACGAAGAACGCCGCAATCGACAACGCTTCGGCCACCAGCGCCGACGGGCCAACTGCCCAAGTAGCGCTGACCGCCTCGGTCGGGCGGCCAGTGCGCGCGTCCAACACATGGTGCAGTCCGTTGGCCCAAGCTCGTCGGTTCGTCGCCGAGCCGCAGATCGCGTGCCCGGCCGGCACCGTCACCTGACCAATCGCGAGCTCGGGATTTGCCGGGTGTTCGAGCGCCACCTCGATCGCACCGGTCGAGCGATTCACGATGTCGCCACCAGCGTTGACCACGTTCTCGACGCCTAGTTCGGCAAGGAAGTTCGCGACCTGTGCGGCCAGGAACCCCTTCCCGATCGCACCGATGTCAAGCACCACCGGCTCGGTCGGCGAAACGGTCGACCCTGCTCTACTCAGCGAGGACCAGTCAGGCGGTGTTACATATCCCGCGCTCGGCTGCAAGGAGTACGTCTGGTCATAACCCAAGTGCGCCAAACTAACGCCCACCAACGGGTTGACTGCCCCAGCTGTGAGTTGGTCGAGCCAGTCGTAGGTCGCCAACAACTCTGGCGCTGCCGATCCCAAGTCAACTGAGTTGCCACGCGCAAGTTCAGCGACACGAGAATCTGGCCGGAACCTAGACCAAACCTGATCGAACTGGTCGATCTGGGTGAGCACTTGGCTCTGAAGTTCGCCCAGCGATCTGGCGGTTCGAATACGCCAACTGGTACCGATGGCTTCGAACTGCCAGAGGTGGTCCATTTCGGCGCCAGTTACGCCTGGGCTTGGGCGATGATGTCGGCGACCGCAGCGTTGAATCCGCCGCTGGTCAGCGAGGAACCGGATACTTCCGAAACGTCCAGTTCGGTGATCGGCTTGCCCACCACTTCGGCGTTGATGCCTGATTCGAAGAGTTTTTGGAACTGCGCCGATTCGCCCGAAGAGGCAAGTCCGTTGACGTTCAGTTCGCTCACCGTGCCGTCGTCGGCAAGAGTGAGTGACACTTCGACTCGCTGCACACCGGCCGGGCTCTGGTAGACGCCTTCGGCCTCATACTCTCCGGCAGCGAGCGTCGACTCTTCGCCGGCTGGAGCGGCGACGGAAGGGGCAGTCGAGGTGGGCGCGGTGGCGGCGGGAGTGGAGTCAGTTGAAGAGCCACAGGCCGAGAGGGTCAATGCAGCCGAAGCGACTGCGGCAGCGGCGATAGCGCGTCGGTTCAACGAGGTCATGGTGGCTCCGGTTCGTCGGGTCATCGGGTCGTTGCAAGGTCAACTACTGACTCCGGCCAATCTAAACGCACCCCACAAACAATGCCGCTAGGAGTGCGACTGAGGTCAGAACAAGCCAAGTTGGTCGAGGAGTCCTTCGGCTGCGGTCACGATCTCCTGGGCCCTTTCAACGGCACCGGCCGCTTCGTCGGTGCTGGAGCTCGCCGCCGGTGAGAAGTGCTTCGATCTCGACCTCGCCTATCTTCCAGCGTGACATCAGGCACCCACCAGTTCACGCGCGTCCAACACCGTAGTGTGGGCCGAAGCCTTGATCTGCTTCACGAGTGAGTCCTCGGGGTCTGCCCATTGCTTTGCAGACCGCACGACCGGGTTCACCTCGATGCCGAGTCGGGTCGAGGCACGGTCAGCGGCCTCGTAAACGTCGGCACGGTCGACCTTGCCCACGACCAAAACGTCTATGTCATTTGGTGGCGGCCCGGCTTCACCGGCATAACGAGCCGCCCAGGACCCGAAGATGACAACCTGCTTCGCACCGGCGATAGCAAACTCCTCGGCTATCACCACGCGTGGTCCGAAAGTGACCTCCAACAGCTGGGTCAGCGCCCGAGTAGCCGGGTGCTGTGCGTTGGCTCGGATGAGCCGGTTTCGACCGAGCGACCTACTGGCGATAAGGCCGGCCTGGTCTAGGCGGACGACTTCACGGTGGAGAGTCGACAATGGCACACCCAGTTGCTCAGCAAGGCCGCTCACGCCGTACTCGCTGTCAGGATGTAGGTAGAGCCACATCAGCAACTCCGCTTGATGCTGAGACCGGAACACCGGAAGCAACGCTGGACTTTCACTACGCATAACTGAAAGATATATCCCATTTATAGACAAAGAAATATCGGGCATCGCAAATCTCCCCGTCTCCTTGGAGGCAAGCGGTTCAAGCTCGGCCGTCGGCGAACCTACGGAACTCCATAATCGAGGGGTGAGTAGCCAAAGCCTGTTCCACCTCATCTCGGCCGCGGATTGGCGCGAAGTCGCCACCGGGCAAAACTACGAGCCGTCGTCACTGGAGACCGAAGGCTTCGTTCACCTCTCTACCGCGGCTCAAGTCAGCGGCACAGCGGCGATGTTTTTCGCCGACGTGCCTGAGGTGATGCTGCTCGAAGTAAACGTCCGCGACGACGACCCCAAACTGCGCTGGGAAGAGAGCAGCGGGCCAAACGGGGTGGAGAAGTTCCCGCACTATTACGGCCCACTGCCGCTGGCTCAAGTCGCCTCGGTCACTCCGTGGGCTAAGGCCCAGGACCCGGCAGAGCAATTGCGCCGATTCACTTGGCAAGAGCGCGCCGACCTAGTCCCGCCGCTACCTGCTACGGCCCGCGAAGCTCGTATCCGCCTTGAATCGGGAAGCCGCCGGTTTTCCCGACTTGGTGAACCAGGCGCCAGGCACACCCGACTGGTTAGCCCCGAAGCGTTTGGCCTGCCGCTGGCCGCCGGCCAAGGCCTACCGCAAGAGCCCTATGCGGCAGTGCTTAGTTGTTCAGACGCTCGAGTACCGATCGAGTTCGTCCTCGGCGCTGCCGCGAACGAACTATTCGTCGTTCGGGTCGCCGGGAATGTGCCCGGACGCGAATGTTTGGGCAGCTTGCATTACGCCGCGGCCGCGCTGCCGACAATGAAAGTGATGGCAGTGCTGGGCCACTCCGGTTGCGGCGCGGTGACCGCGGCGGTTGACGCGCTGTTGCAACCGGAGTCGTACCTCGGCTTCGTCCATGACGCCCCGCTGCGCTCGGTGGTTGACGCCTTGCTGGCCGGGGTTCGCCTTGCGGTGCGTGCGGTTGAACTCGAGGTGGGTGCGAACCCGCTTCGGCTGGCGAACTCGCGCCAAGCCTTGATTGACCTTTCGGTGATTGCGAATTCGGCGATTACCGCCCATGTGCTGCAGCGCGACCTGACCGGCCGCGACGACGTCGAAGTCGTCTGGGCGAACTACGACTTGACCCGGCGAAGCATCGGCCGACTTGGCGATGGCGGTTGGGAACCGGGCCTGCACGCTGCGCCGCGTAACGAAGCCGAACTCGATCAAGTGCTGCGCGCCGCCGCTCGCGAAGTGTTCGACTCGAAAAACCCACGAATGTGATGTTCGTCCAGATTTCGGTCACGAATCCTAAGATGTGGATGGACGAATTAGGCTTACCTTTATGACTGTGGACAGAAAGGTGCGGGTTGCCGTCGTCGGCGCCGGCCCGGCAGGCGTTTATGCCGCCGACATCCTCACGAAGACCGAAGACCTCGACGTCACCGTCGACATCCTCGACCGCGACCCGACCCCGTTCGGGTTGATTCGCTATGGCGTGGCACCAGACCACCCGCGGATCAAGGAAATCATCAAAGCGCTCAAGCGAGTCATGTCCAATGAGGACATTCGATTCTTCGGCAACGTCAACTTCGGCACCGACATCAAACTCGAAGACCTCAAGAGCTTCTACGACGCCGTCGTGTTCGCCACCGGCGCGCGGCGCGACCGAGATCTGGAATTGCCCGGCATCGACCTGCACGGCTCGTTCGGCGCGGCCGACTTCGTCTACTGGTATGACGGCCATCCGGACGCCGAACGCACGTGGGACTTCCAACCGCACGCCAAGCAGGTGGCAGTCTTGGGTGTTGGCAACGTCGGCCTCGACGTCGCCCGAATTCTGGCTAAGACCGCCGACGAACTGCTGGTCACCGAAATCCCCGACAACGTCTACGACGGCCTGAAGCAAAACGTCACCACCGACGTGCACGTGTTTGCCCGCCGCGGACCGGCCCAAGTGAAGTTCACCCCGATGGAACTTCGCGAACTAAGCCACTCGCCCAACATCGACGTGATCGTTCACCCCGAAGGGTTCGAGTTCGACCACGGTTCGATGGAGGCGCTCAACGCAGCCAAGAGCCAAAAACTCGTGGTCAAGGTTCTTCAGGACTACCTCGCTCGCGAACCTTCTGGCGCCGACCACCGCATCCATATCCACTTCTGCCAGAACCCGGTCGAGATCTTGGGCGAGGACGGCAAAGTGGTCGGCTTGCGCACCGAAATCACTGAACTTGACGGCACCGGAAACGTGCGCGGAACCGGCGAGTTCAAGGACTGGCCAGTGCAATCGGTCTACCGTGCGATCGGCTATTACTCCGACCAACTCGCTGGTTTGCCGTTCGACGCGGCCGCCGGCGTGCTGCCCAACGATGGCGGCCACGTGCTCAACCTAGATGGCACGCCACTTCCGGGCGTGTACGCCACCGGCTGGATCAAGCGCGGTCCGGTTGGTTTGATCGGGCACACCAAGTCCGATGCCGCACAGACCATCTCGATGCTGGTCGAGGATCTGCCGAACTTGGCCGCGCCCGAGCACCCAGACCCCGAGGCGTTCGATCGCTACTTGGCTAGCCGCGGTGTCGAGTTCACCACTTGGCAGGGCTGGGAACAGTTGGACGCCCATGAGTTGGCACTAGGTGAGAACGACGCTCATCCGCGCGAACGCAAGAAGGTCGTCGACCGCGACGAGATGGTTCGGATCTCGAACGCCTGAATCCGGCTGGTCTGTCAGACTCAGGACATGAGCGAACCGGCTAGGACCCTGCTGTTGATGCGGCACGCGAAAGCGGCCTGGCCCGATGTGCCCGACCACCAACGGCCACTGGCCGAACGTGGCCGACGCGAAGCCGGCTTGGCCGGCGACTGGCTGCGTGAGCAGTTCGAGTCGATCGGTGCGGTCTTGTGCTCGACTGCGACTCGTACTCGCCAGACGCTCGAGGCGACCGGGCTGAGTGCGCCGGTGACGTTTCTAGACGAAATCTACGAGGCGTCCCCGGGCGAACTGCTGGGCGCAATCAATCGCCATGCCCCGGCTGGCGCCCAGACGGTGCTTCTGGTTGGCCATGCCCCCGGCATACCTAGCCTGGCCGCCATGTTGGCCGACCAGGCATCCGATCCGGCGACCGTCGGGCAACTTCGCAGCTACCCGACCTCAACCATCTCGGTACTAACCGCGCACCAAGCCTGGGGCGCGCTCGAGGTCGGGCAAGCCACGCTTACCCAAGTGTTCACCGCTCGTTGAGTCAGCGGACCCGAAGTCGAACCGAGCCGCTCGCCGCAACCGTGGTCGCTGAACCGGAGTACCGAACCGAAAGCGTG
>JAPXRA010000068.1:0-8195 GCA_033813795.1 Aeromicrobium sp.
GGCGGGGACCCTTCGTTGACTTAGCGAATCAGTTGTCGAAGCTGAAGTCGAAATCATCGAGCGCAACCGGTCCGGCTTCTGACGCACCGAACTGGTAGTCGAAGCTGTCGTAACCAGAAACCGCGTAGGCATTTTGACGTGCCTCTTCGGTCGGCTCGACCCGGATGTTGCGGTACCGCTCCAGACCGGTGCCGGCCGGGATCAGCTTGCCGATGATGATGTTTTCCTTCAAGCCACGCAGCGAATCGGACTTGCCTTGGATCGCAGCCTCGGTCAGGACACGGGTGGTCTCCTGGAAGGACGCGGCCGACAGCCATGACTCGACGGCCAGCGAAGCCTTGGTGATGCCCATCAAGACCGGACGACCCGAAGCCGGCGTGCCACCCTCGGCAACGACGCGACGGTTCTCCTCCTCGAACACCGACCGATCCGCAAGATCACCCGGGATGAGGTTCGCATCGCCCTGCTCGATCACCGTCACCCGACGGAGCATCTGACGAACGATGATCTCGATGTGCTTGTCGTGGATCGCCACGCCCTGGCTACGGTAGACCTCTTGAACTTCGTCCACCAGGTGCTCTTGCGCCTTACGCACGCCCAAGATTCGCAGAACTTCCTGCGGGTTCGGCGTACCGTGCGTGAGTTGCTGGCCGACCTCGACGTTCTCGCCGTCTCGGACCAGCAAACGCGAACGCTTGGTGACCGGGTACTCGAGCGGTTCGGAGCCATCGTCTGGAGTGACGATGAGCTTGCGACCCTTGTCGGTGTCGTCGATCGTGAGGCGACCTGCAGCCTCGGTGATCGGCGCCAGACCCTTGGGGTTACGTGCCTCAAAGAGTTCCACAACACGCGGCAGACCGTGCGTGATGTCGTCACCGGCCACACCACCGGTGTGGAAGGTACGCATGGTCAGCTGGGTACCAGGCTCACCAATTGACTGGGCCGCGATCGTGCCGACTGCTTCACCAATGTCAACCAGCTTGCCGGTGGCCAGCGAGCGGCCATAGCACTTCGCGCAGGTGCCGGTCTTGGCATCGCAGGTCAGGACCGTACGAACCTTGATCGACTCAACGCCAGCGGCGATCAATTGGTTGATCTCCACGTCGCCGAGGTCCTCACCGGCAGCGATAAGAATCTCGCCGGTTTCCGGGTGCGCGATATCGACCGCGGCATTGCGTGCGTAGGCCGAAGTCTCTACGTTTTCGGCCGCAACCCAACTGCCGTCATCAAGCCGCGTCGCGATGGTCTTTGGCAGACCGCGCTCGGTGCCGCAATCTTCCTCGCGAATGATTACGTCCTGGCTGACGTCAACGAGTCGACGGGTCAGGTAACCGGAGTCAGCGGTACGAAGCGCGGTATCGGCCAATCCCTTACGCGCACCGTGGGTCGCGATGAAGTACTCGACCACCGAAAGGCCTTCGCGGTAGTTCGCCTTGATCGGGCGAGGAATGATCTCACCCTTGGGGTTTGCCACCAAGCCACGCATAGCGGCGATCTGACGCAACTGCATCATGTTGCCTCGAGCGCCGGAGTTGACCATCATCCAGATCGGGTTGTCACCGCTGGCCTTGAACATCTCCTCCATCGAAGCCGAAACCTCGTTGGTGGCCTGAGTCCAGATCTCGATGAGTTCTTGGCGACGCTCGTCCTCAGTGATCAAACCGCGGTCGAACTGCTTTTGAACCTTGGCTGCCTGATCTTCGAACTTCTCTAGGATCTGTGGCTTCTCCGCGGGGCTAACCACGTCGTCGATCGAGATCGTTACACCCGAGCGGGTAGCCCAGTGGAAACCGGTCTCTTTGAGGTTATCGAGCGCAGTAGCGACGTCGACCTTGCTGTAACGCTCGGCCAAGTCGTTGACGATGACACCCAATTCCTTCTTGCCAACTTGGAAGTTGACGAAGGGGTAATCGGTCGGCAGCGCCTCGTTGAAGATTGCCCGACCAAGGGTGGTCTCGCGCGAGGTGATCGCACCATCTTCGGCTGGGATCCGGATCTTGACCTTGCTCTGCAACGTGATCTCGCCACGTTCGAACGCCATCGTGGCTTCAGCCGTGGAGCTAAACGCCCGGCCTTCGCCCTTGTGGCCTTCGCGCTCAAGGGTCAGGAAGTACAAGCCGATGATCATGTCCTGGGTAGGCATGGTGACCGGACGGCCATCTGACGGCTTGAGGATGTTGTTCGTCGACAGCATCAAGATGCGGGCTTCAGCTTGCGCTTCGGCCGACAACGGCAAGTGAACTGCCATCTGGTCACCATCGAAGTCAGCGTTGAACGCCGAGCAGACGAGCGGGTGAATCTGGATGGCCTTGCCCTCGATGAGCTGCGGCTCGAAGGCCTGGATGCCCAAACGGTGCAAGGTAGGTGCGCGGTTCAGCAGCACTGGGTGCTCAGTGATGACCTCTTCGAGGACGTCCCAAACGACCGGGCGAGCTCGCTCGACCATGCGCTTGGCGCTCTTGATGTTTTGTGCGTGGTTGAGATCAACCAGACGCTTCATCACGAACGGCTTGAACAGTTCCAACGCCATCTGCTTTGGCAGACCACACTGGTGCAGCTTGAGCTGCGGGCCGACGACGATGACCGAACGGCCCGAGTAGTCAACACGCTTACCAAGCAAGTTCTGACGGAAACGACCCTGCTTGCCCTTGAGCATGTCCGAGATCGACTTGAGCGGACGGTTGCCTGGTCCGGTGACCGGACGACCACGACGGCCATTGTCGAACAACGAATCGACTGCCTCTTGCAGCATACGCTTTTCGTTGTTGACGATGATTTCGGGCGCACCCAAGTCCAACAGCCGCTTGAGGCGGTTGTTGCGGTTGATCACGCGGCGGTAAAGATCGTTCAAGTCGCTGGTCGCAAACCGGCCACCATCGAGTTGAACCATCGGGCGCAACTCCGGCGGGATCACCGGGACGGCGTCCAGCACCATGCCGGCCGGGTTGTTCTGGCTTCCCATGAACGCCGAAACGACCTTGAGGCGCTTGAGCGCGCGGGTCTTTCGCTGGCCCTTGCCGGTGGCGATGATCTCGCGCAGCAGCTCGGCCTCGGCTTCAAGATCGAAGTCCTGCAAGCGCTTCTGGATCGCCGCGGCACCCATGTAGCCCTCGAAGTAGTCGCCGAAACGGTAGGTCATTTCGCGGTAGAGCAGTTCGTCGCCTTCGAGGTCTTGGACCTTGAGATTCTTGAACCGCTCCCAGACCTGTTCGATCCGGGCGATTTCACGGTCGTGACGGTCGCGGATCTGGCCCATCTCACGCTCGGCCGCATCGCGGACCTTACGCAGTTCGGCCGCCTTTGCCGACTCGGCCTCTAGGGCTGCGACGTCTTCTTCGAGCTTGAGCGCGCGAGTGTTGATCGCGTCGTTCTTGCGGTTCTCGATCAGCTCGATTTCTTGACGGATCTTGCCTTCGTGGCTGTCCAGATCGCGGTGGCGAGCTTCCTCGTCAACCTTGGTGATCATGTAGGCGGCGAAGTAGATCACCTTCTCCAGGTCCTTCGGCGCCAGATCGAGCAAGTAACCCAATCGGCTCGGAACGCCCTTGAAGTACCAGATGTGGGTCACCGGAGCGGCGAGCTCAATGTGGCCCATCCGCTCGCGGCGAACCTTGCTGCGGGTGACCTCGACGCCACAGCGCTCACAGATGATGCCCTTGAACCGGACTCGCTTGTACTTGCCGCAGTAGCATTCCCAGTCCCGAGTCGGGCCGAAGATCTTCTCGCAGAAGAGTCCGTCGCGCTCGGGCTTGAGGGTGCGGTAGTTGATCGTTTCTGGTTTCTTGACTTCACCGAACGACCAGTCACGGATATCGTCGGCGGTCGCCAGACCGATTTTGATTTGGTCGAAGAAATTCACGTCTAGCACAGTGTCTTCGTTCCCTTTCGAAAGTTCGTGGATGCTCTGTATCGGGGCGGGGCTCAGAGCTCGTCGACGGACGACGGCTCGCGGCGGGACAGGTCGATACCGAGCTCCTCGGCGGCACGGAAGAACTCCTCCTCGGAGTCCTTCATCTCGACGGTCGAACCGTCGGCCGAAAGCACTTCGACGTTGAGACACAACGACTGCATCTCCTTGACGAGAACCTTGAACGATTCGGGGATTCCCGGTTCAGGTACGTTCTCGCCCTTGACGATGGCTTCGTAGACCTTGACGCGGCCCACGATGTCATCGGACTTAATCGTCAACAATTCCTGCAACGCGTATGCCGCGCCGTACGCCTCGAGCGCCCAAACTTCCATCTCACCGAAGCGCTGGCCACCGAACTGGGCCTTACCGCCGAGCGGCTGCTGGGTGATCATCGAGTACGGACCGGTCGAACGTGCGTGGATCTTGTCGTCAACCAAGTGGTGCAACTTCAGCAGGTACATGTAGCCGACGCTGATCGGATCGGGGAACTTCTCCCCCGTACGGCCGTCGAACAAGACTGCCTTGCCGTCTGGGCCGACCATTTGGTCGCCGTCACGGTTCGGTCGAGTCGAGCTCAGCAAGCCGGTGATCTCGTCTTCGCGCGCGCCATCGAACACCGGGGTGGCGATGTTCGTGTTCGGGGCAGCCTCGTCAGCGCCAATGGAGCGAAGGCGGTCGGCCCACTCTTCCTTGACGCCAGCGGGGACTTCCCAACCCGACTTGGCGATCCAGCCCAGGTGAGTTTCCAGCACCTGACCGACGTTCATACGTCCGGGAACACCGAGCGGGTTCAAGACGATGTCGACCGCGGTGCCGTCGGCCAAGAACGGCATGTCCTCGACCGGCAGGATCTTGGCGATGACGCCCTTGTTTCCGTGGCGGCCGGCGAGCTTGTCACCGTGGCTGATCTTGCGCTTTTGGGCGACGTAGACGCGCACCAACTGGTTCACGCCCGGGCTGAGCTCGTCACCTTCGGCCGAGTCGAAGACCCGAACGCCGATAACAGTGCCGGACTCGCCGTGCGGAACCTTGAGGCTGGTGTCACGGACTTCGCGAGCCTTTTCGCCGAAGATCGCGCGCAATAGGCGCTCTTCTGGAGTCAGTTCGGTCTCGCCCTTCGGCGTAACCTTGCCGACCAAGATGTCGCCGTTGGAGACTTCAGCGCCGATCCGGATGATGCCGCGCTCGTCGAGGTTGGCAAGCATCTCCTCGCTGACGTTGGGCACGTCTCGAGTGATCTCTTCGGGGCCGAGCTTGGTGTCGCGGGCGTCCACTTCGTGTTCTTCGATGTGAATCGAAGTCAGCATGTCGTCTTGGACGACCCGCTGCGAAAGGATGATCGCGTCCTCGTAGTTGTGACCCTGCCACGGCATGAACGCAACCATCAGGTTGGTACCAAGTGCCATTTCGGCTTCGTCAGTACACGGGCCATCAGCCAGCGGCGAACCAACTTCGACCCGGTCGCCGGCGCGGACCAACGGACGCTGGTTCGTGCAGGTGCCCTGGTTCGAGCGGCGGAACTTGGCCAAGCGGTACGTGGTGTACGTACCTTCGTCTTCCATGATTTCGATCGAGTCGGCCGAAACTTCCTTGACCACGCCGGACTTCTTGGCGACGGTCACGTCGCCTGCGTCGACAGCAGCGCGGTATTCCATGCCAGTGCCGACCAGTGGCGCGTCGTTGCGGATCAACGGAACAGCCTGACGCTGCATGTTCGAGCCCATCAACGCGCGGTTGGCGTCGTCGTGCTCCAAGAACGGGATCAGTGCGGTAGCCACCGACACCATCTGGCGCGGCGAAACGTCCATGTAGTCGACTTCGCCGGCCGGACGCAGTTCGGCTTCGCCGCCGCGCTGGCGAACCAACACGTGATCTTCAGCGAAGGTTCCGTCGGCGTTCAGCACCGAGTTCGCCTGAGCCACGATGAAACGATCTTCATCGGTAGCGGTCAGGTAATCGATCTGTTCGGTGACGGTGCCGTCAACGACCTTGCGGTACGGCGTCTCGACGAAGCCGAACGGGTTGATTCGACCATAGGAGGCCAACGAACCGATCAGACCAATGTTCGGGCCTTCTGGGGTTTCAATCGGGCACATGCGGCCGTAGTGCGAGGGGTGAACGTCACGGACCTCATAGCCGGCGCGCTCACGCGACAGACCGCCTGGGCCAAGCGCCGACAAGCGGCGCTTGTGGGTCAGGCCCGCGAGCGGGTTGTTCTGATCCATGAACTGCGACAACTGGCTGGTTCCGAAGAACTCCTTGAGCGCAGCGGTGATCGGCCGAATGTTGATCAAGGTTTGCGGAGTGATCGCTTCGACGTCTTGAGTGGTCATCCGCTCGCGAACGACACGCTCCATCCGGGCCAGGCCGGTGCGCAACTGGTTCTGGATGAGTTCACCAACGGTGCGCATCCGGCGGTTGCCGAAGTGGTCGATGTCGTCGGCTTCAACCGGCACGACGCCAGCGGCCGTTTCGAGTTCGGCTTCGTCGGCATGCAGCGCCACGACATAACGGATCGTCGACTCAATGTCGTTGATCGTCAAGGTCTGCTGGTCGAATGCTTCGCCCGAGCCGATCTTCTTGTTGATCTTGTGGCGACCAACCTTGGCAGTGTCATAACGCTTCGGGTTGAAGTAGTAATTCTCCAACAGCGTCTGCGCGGCTTCGACACTTGGCGGTTCGCCCGGACGAAGTTTGCGGTAGATGTCGAGCAGCGAACGCTTCTGCAGTTCGGCAGCAACAGTTTCGTTGGTGACCGCTTCGCCGCGGGCCTTCTTTTCCAGGTCTTCGCGCACTGCATCGGTGCGGACCGAGTCCTTTTCCAAGGTCAGCTGGATCGACTCGTACTGACCGAACTTCTCCAAGATGTCGGCTTCGGAGTAGCCGAGGGCCTTGAGCAGCATGGTTACCGACTGCTTGCGCTTGCGGTCCAAGCGAACACCGACGAAGTCACGCTTGTCGATCTCGAACTCAAGCCAGGCGCCACGCGACGGGATAACCCGCGCGGTGAAGATGTCCTTGTCGGAGGTCTTGTCCTGAGCACGTTCGAAGTAGACGCCCGGGGAACGGACCAACTGCGAAACGACGACACGTTCGGTGCCGTTGATGATGAAGGTGCCCTTCTCGGTCATCAACGGGAAGTCACCCATGAACACGGTCTGGGACTTGATTTCGCCAGTCTCGTTGTTCATGAACTCGGCGGTCACATACAACGGAGCGGCGTAAGTGACGTCGCGATCCTTGCAGTCTTCGACCGAGTACTTGGCCGGCTCGAAGCGGTGATCGCGGAACGACAGGCTCATCGTTTCGGAGAAGTCTTCGATCGGGCTGATTTCTTCGAGAATCTCTTCGAGGCCCGACTTCGTCGAAACGTCGTTTCGGCCCGCAGCGATGTCGGCGTCGACTCGCGCGCGCCAAGCGTCGCTGCCAACCAGCCAGTCAAAACTGCTGGTCTGCAGAGAAAGTAGCTCTGGAACCTCGAGGGGTTCTGCGATTTTCGCGAAAGAGATACGCGAAGTGTTGTTCGTGGGTGCGACTGAACGCGAGGCGGCCAAGAGAAGTCCTTCCGGAGGAACTCGCATGCGATGAACGTGGCGGTTCTGTACTATGAAGTTGTCACGGCGGCGCCGTGAGCGCACGCTTCGGGAGCCCGGTCAAATCCGTTCCGCGAGGGAAAAGTCCGACCAAGGGCATGACAAAGTGGGCGCGAACGTCCATAGTAACCCAGCCGACACACCGAGATCAACCCCGGGTCTTGACATCTGCTCAATCTTCAGGGACGATTTTTCGCTTTCTTCCCAAAAACACGGTAACTTCAGCCCACCAAAAAGTTGAAACGACAAGGCGCCCGCCCCCAATCGGGGACGGGCGCCTTGTGCGGTTTAGCCGAAAATCACTTAAGGGTGACGGTGGCGCCGGCAGCCTCGAGGGCTTCCTTGGCCTTGTCGGCCGCATCCTTGGCAACCTTCTCCAGGACCGGCTTCGGAGCGCCTTCAACGAGCTCCTTGGCTTCCTTCAGGCCGAGGCTGGTGAGGCCACGAACTTCCTTGATGACCTGGATCTTCTTGTCGCCAGCGGCTTCGAGGATGACGTCGAACTCATCCTGTTCGGCGCCAGCGCCAGCGTCGCCGCCGGCAGCAGCCGGAGCGCCAGCAGCAGCCACGGCAACCGGGGCAGCAGCGGTTACTTCGAAGGTGTCTTCGAAGAGCTTCACGAACTCGCTGAGTTCGATCAGGGTCATTTCCTTGAATGCATCCAGCAAATCTTCAGTGCTGAGCTTCGCCAT
>JAPXRA010000069.1:0-8172 GCA_033813795.1 Aeromicrobium sp.
GTTTGTGGCCGACGGAGGGTTAGGTGCTGATTGGCGACGATGTTTGGTGGGTCGATAGGTTTGCCAACATGTCCGAAACGTTGACTGCCTCACGCGACGGCGACATCTCGATCCTTACGCTTTCCCGGGCCGATCGTCGTAACGCCTTAAACACTGAACTTTGTCTTGCGATCTCGGGCGCGGTTGAAGACGCTGTTTCCGCTGGCGCTCGGGCGATCGTCGTCACCGGTGACGGGACCGCTTTTTGCGCCGGAGCAGACCTAGACGGTGTTTACGGCGACGAGTTCATCGGCGCCTTGTACGCGATGCTGCACCAACTGGCCAAGACGCCGGTGCCGATCATCGCAGCGGTCAATGGCCCGGCGATTGGCGCAGGCACTCAGTTGGCGATCGCCTGCGATCTGCGGGTGGTTGACGAGCGCGCCCGGTTTGCGGTGCCGACTGCGACCAACGGGATGGCGGTGGATGCCTGGACGATTCGCACGCTCGCCGACCTCGCCGGTCATGGCCGAGCCCGCCGAGTCCTGCTCGCCGCCGACACGATTGCGCAAGCCGAAGCCTTGTCTTGCGGCTTGGCCGACCGGGCCGGAACCCTCGACGACGCGATTGCTTGGGCCCACCAGATTGCGAAACTGGCGCCACTGGCGTTGGCGCACAACAAACTGATCGTGAACTCGGTGCTAGACGACGAGCAGATCGATCGAAGTTTCGCCGCGGTTTGGGCAAGCCAAGATGTGAAAGAAGCAGCGGCTGCTCGTACCGAAAAACGTGCGCCGATCTTTCGGGGGAACTGATGAGTGTCCCTAACCTCGCCTTTGAGGCGTTGGATCGCCAGGTGGTAAACGGCCTAGCCGATGAGCCGGCGCTGCTGGCCGAATCGGTCACCTTGACCTTTGCGCAACTGCTGCATGAGTCGTCCTCCTTAGCCTCTGGCTTGCGTCAACTCGGGCTGTCCGGCGGTGAACCGGTGTCGCTGATGGTCCCGCAGCGCCGGATTCACGTCGTTTCGGTGTTGGCCATCGCTCGCCTCGGCGCAGAACTTGAGAGTGATCTACCGGGCGCGCGCTACCGGATTCTTGAGGACCCGGCGAAGGTGTACTTTGACGCCGAAGTGTTCGACTATGATGTAGTGCTGCGGGCCGGGCGGACCGACCCACAACCAGCGCGAATCAACGATTCCACTGACTACGCCGAACGCCTCGAGTCGCTATTTGGCGACATTTTCGACACGCTTCGCGCAGGCAAACCACTTACCTGAAAACCCAGTCCCAACCTAGAAGATGGTTCACATGATCAGCGTCCAAAACTTGACCAAGGTTTACGGCGATTTCCGGGCCGTCGACGACATCACCTTCGACTGCACCCCCGGTCGCGTCACCGGTTTCCTCGGCCCGAACGGCGCTGGCAAGTCCACCGCCATGCGGATGATCGTTGGGCTCACCAAACCGACGTCCGGTGCTGCCACGATCGACGGCCACCAGTACGCCGACATTCCGAATCCAGCAACCCAGGTGGGTGTGCTGCTGGACGCTTCGGCTCAGCACGCCGGTCGAACCGGTCGCGAGATCTTGGCCATGGGCGCGTTGGCGATGGGTTTGCCGAAGACCCGAGTCAGCCAAATGCTCGAACTGGTCGGGCTGACGGACACCGAAGCCAAGCGCCGGGTCCGCGACTATTCACTCGGCATGCGACAGCGCCTCGGCATCGCAAATGCGCTACTGGGCGATCCGAAGATCCTGATTCTTGACGAGCCAGCCAACGGACTCGACCCTGGCGGAATCCACTGGATGCGCGAACTGCTCAAGCACTATGCCTCCGGTGGCGGAACTGTGCTGCTGTCCTCGCACCTGCTGCACGAAGTCCAAGTGATCGCCGACGACCTGATTGTGATCGGCCACGGCAAGGTCGTAGCCGCGGGCAGCAAGTCTGAGCTCTTGTCCTCGGCCGGAACGCTGGTCCGGGGACTCGACAGCGCCGCACTGGGCGCGGCGCTGGCGGCTGCCGGCCTCGCGGCGAAAGCGCAACCCGACGGTTCGTTCAAGGTTGATGCCTCCGCCGAGCAGGTTGGCCGCGCCGCCGCCGCAAACGCAGTCGTCTTGACCGAACTGCGCGACAGTGACAGCTCTTCACTCGAAGAGCTGTTCTTGGAGTTGACTGCCCCAACCCAGCGAGACGTCCTTCAACCCGCAGGAGCGAGCAAATGAGTTCGACCGCCCAGATGGCAAGAATTTCTACCGACGTGCCCGGGATCGGCTTTGGCCGGCTCGTCGCGCTCGAGGCGCGCAAGTCGTTCAACACTCGAGCCGGCCGCTGGCTCAGTTACGTGATCTTGGCGATCGTTGTGCTGGTCGTTTTGGTGATGTCGTTGCTAGTTCCCGATGGGGGAGTGCCGATATTTCAGCTTTATCTGCAGGCCGCTGGCGGCGTTCTCGGGTATTTTTTGCCGATCATCCCGATCATGCTGCTGACTCAGGAATGGGGTCAGCGCACCGGCCTAGTGACTTTCACCTTGGAACCACGACGCCTACGGGTGATCTTGGCCAAACTGGTCGCTTCGTTGCTTATCTCGGTTGGGGTCATGGCTATAGCTTTTGCACTGGCCGGTTTGGGCACGATGCTTGCCGGACTGCGCGGTACGCAAACTGACTGGACACTGCCTTCGAGTGCGGTGTTCAACTACGTGCTCGCAAACGCGATCGGCGTCTTGATCGGGTTCGCCATCGCGATGCTGCTGATGAACACTGCCGCCTCGATCGTCACCTACTTCATCTACACCCTCGTGGTGCCGACGGTGGCCCAAATCGCTGGTGCGTTGATTAGTTGGCTGGGTCCGATAATCCCGTGGATCGAGTTCAACGCGGCTCAACAGCCGCTGTTCTCCGAAGATTTCTCGATGACCGGTGAGCAGTGGGCACAGTTGGCTACTTCCGGGTTCATTTGGCTGGTTGTTCCGTTTGCGCTCGGGCTGTGGCGCCTTCTTCGCGCAGAGGTCAAGTAGCCGAGGCCTCACCTGTCACAATGGAGCCTATGCGTTCACGGCTCGTCATTTTGGGTTCTACTGGCTCTATCGGCACCCAAGCCCTCGACGTAGTGCGGCAAAACCCGGACCGGTTCGAAGTGGTCGCCTTGGCGGCCGGCGGGGGCAACCCGAGTCTGTTGGCCGCCCAAGCGATTGAGTTCGGGGTTGAACTGGTGGCAGTTGCGAGTGCTACCTCTGCTCAAGACGTGCAACTCGCGCTTTATGCCGAGGCACAAAAGCGTGGCTGGTCTGCCGGAGAATTCGAGTTGCCGAAGTTGATTGCAGGTCCGCAAGCGGCGGTCGAGGCGGCTCGAGTGCCGGCCGACACTGTGCTGAATGGCATGACCGGTGCGGTCGGCCTGCTGCCCACCATGGCTGCGCTGGAAACCTCAGCCACGCTCGCTCTGGCGAACAAGGAGTCACTGATTATCGGTGGCCAGCTGGTGCTCGGCGCCGCAAAGCCAGGACAACTCGTGCCGGTCGATTCTGAGCATTCGGCACTAGCCCAAGCGCTGCGTGGCGAAGACCCGGCAGATGTCAGCAAGCTGATTTTGACCGCCAGCGGCGGGCCATTTCGAGGCTGGACCCGCGAACAGTTGCGTGAGGTAACGCCCGAGCAGGCCGCCGCGCACCCCACCTGGGACATGGGCCCGGTGATCACGATCAACTCGGCAACGCTAGTGAACAAGGGCCTAGAAGTCATCGAAGCTCACCTGCTATTTGGCATCGACTACGACCGGATCGACGTCGTAGTCCACCCTTCATCGGTGGTGCACTCGATGGTCGAGTTTGTTGACGGATCCACCATGGCGCAAGCTTCGCCACCGGACATGAAACTGCCGATCGGCTTGGGGCTGGCGTGGCCCAACCGACTGCCGGGGGTAGCCAAGCCGTGTGACTGGTTGGCACCTACCGCGTGGGAGTTTGCGCCACTTGACGACACGGTTTTTCCGGCTGTTGCGCTGGCTAGGAAGGCCGGTGCCTTCGGTCGAACGGCTCCGGCGGTGTTTAATGCCGCCAATGAGGTGTGCGTCGACGCGTTCATAGCCGGGGAGTTGGACTTCTTGGGGATCGTTGACACCGTCAGCCAGGTAGTAACCTCCCACATCGCCGATCCGCAATCGGCCCGCGATGACCTCACCGTCACCGATGTGCTGGCTGCCGATCAGCAGGCACGAAGCAAAGCCAAAGAGTTCGTATCCAGTCGCCAGGCGGTAGAAAAATGATGTACCTGTTTGGCGTCGTGGTTTTCCTGATCGGGGTTGCAGTCTCGATCGCGTTACACGAAGTCGGTCACATGTGGCCGGCGAAGAAATTCGGGGTGAAGGTAACCAAGTTCTTCGTCGGTTTCGGCTCGACCGTTTGGTCGACCAAACGCGGCGAAACCGAGTACGGGCTAAAAGCGATTCCGCTCGGCGGCTTCGTCAAACTAGTCGGAATGCTCCCGCCGGAAAAAGAAGAGCGAGACGCTGACGGTCACCTGATCGTTCGCTCCGGTGGCGATACCGGACTGTTCACCCAGATGGCTTTCGATGCACGGGCCGCCGAATATGAGGACGTCGAACCCGAGGACGAAGACCGACTCTTCTATCGCAAGCCGTGGTGGCAGAAAGTCATTGTTATGGCCGGCGGGCCGACGGTGAACCTGCTGATCGCCACGGTGTTGTTCTCGATTTCATTCATGGGGTTCGGCGTGCTGACTCCTACCACGACTGTGGCGTCAGTTTCTGACTGCGCGATCTCCGACATCGAGGCCGGCCGAGCCTGCACCGACTCCGACCCGGTCACCCCGGCCAAACAGGCCGGCTTGCAGCCAGGGGACCAGATCACCTCAATCAACGGCACCGAAGTCGAACAGTGGGACGACCTCACCGCGTTGATCAGGGCAAACGGCGACAACCTGGCCACGATCGTCTACCAGCGCGATGGCCAAACCCAGCAAGTCAGCGTCAATACCTCAGTTTTGGCTCGCGTTTCGGTCGACGACCCGGACAAGACCGAGAACGTCGGCTTCTTGGGGGTGAAACCCGAACTGGCAAACGAACGCCAAGGTCCGGTGTTTGTCGTGCAGGAGATGGGCTCGATGATCGGCGCCACCGCTCAAGCCCTAGTCCACCTACCAGCACGGATGGTTGATGTGGCCAAGGCTGCGTTAGGTGCTGAACGCCAAGCCGATGGACCAGTGAGTGTTGTGGGCGCCAGTCGGGTTGCCGGTGAGTTGGTCACAATGGACGACCCGACCTGGGCGCAGCGGACGCAGCGGCTGATCGGTTTGTTGGCTAGCTTGAACCTTTTCCTGTGGCTGTTCAACCTGATCCCGTTGCTGCCGCTCGATGGCGGACACATTGCCGGAGCGCTCTGGGAAGAGGCGCGACGACGGTTCGCGCGCTGGCGCGGACGGCCGGATCCCGGTCACGTCGACGTGGCGAAAATGCTGCCTGTGGCCTACGGGGTTGGCCTCGTCCTTATGATCATGGGTGTGGTGTTGATCTATGCCGACCTCGTAAACCCGGTGCGAATCTCATGACCGGGGTGGACTTGCCGATGCCCGAGGGGCCGCCCCCGGTTCTCGCGCCTCGACGACCGACCCGAAAAATCAAGGTCGGTTCGGTTGACGTGGGCGGGGACGCGCCAGTGTCGGTGCAGTCGATGACGACCACCTTGACCTCTGATGTGAACTCGACCCTGCAGCAGATCGCCGAGTTGACCGCTGCTGGATGCGACATCGTGCGCGTCGCCTGCCCGAGTCAAGACGACGCCGACGCTTTGGCGCAGATCGCGCAAAAGTCACAGATCCCGGTGATCGCCGACATCCACTTCCAACCCAAGTACGTTTTCGCCGCGATTGACGCGGGCTGTGCAGCGGTTCGGGTGAACCCGGGTAACATCCGCAAGTTCGACGACCAAGTCGGCGCGATTGCCAAGGCTGCCAAGGACGCGGGGGTGTCGCTGCGAATCGGCGTGAACGCCGGCTCCTTGGACAAGCGACTGCTGGAGAAATACGGCAAAGCCACGCCGGAGGCGCTAGTCGAGTCGGCCGTCTGGGAGGCTTCGCTGTTTGAGGAGCACGACTTCCACGACTTCAAAATTTCGGTAAAGCACAACGACCCGGTTGTGATGGTCAAGGCCTACCAGCTGCTTTCTGAGCGCGGCGACTGGCCGTTGCACCTCGGCGTCACCGAAGCCGGGCCGGCGTTCCAAGGCACGATCAAGAGCGCGACTGCATTTGGCGCCCTGCTTAGCCAAGGCATCGGCGACACGATCCGGGTGTCGTTGTCGGCGCCGCCGGTCGAAGAGGTCAAGGTCGGCATCCAGATCCTGCAGTCGCTCAACCTGCGACCACGCAAACTCGAAATCGTCTCCTGTCCGTCGTGTGGGCGTGCCCAAGTAGACGTCTACACCCTGGCCGAGCAGGTCACCGCCGGGCTGGACGGGTTGGAAGTTCCGCTTCGGGTTGCCGTCATGGGTTGTGTCGTCAACGGTCCAGGCGAGGCGCGCGAAGCAGATCTCGGCGTGGCATCGGGCAACGGCAAGGGTCAGATCTTCGTCAAGGGTGAAGTGATTAAGACCGTGCCAGAATCCAAGATCGTCGAGACGCTGATCGAAGAAGCAATGCGAATCGCCGAGACGATGGAGCCAGTTGACGGATCGGCTGCCACAGTCTCAGTTTCGTAGTCGCTCGAACGCGGTTGAGTAAAGTTCGAGCCATGACCGAGCTTTGCGAACCGCCAGCGGCAACGTCGGCCTATGTTCGTTCGCTCGGTCGCGCCGATATTCCGCTCGCGCACCAAGTGCTAAATCGTGCACCCGACGTGGACATGTTCGTGCGCTATCGGGTCGACTCCACCAGACTCGACCGGCGAGTTTTTGGCGGGGAGTTGTGGGGCTACTTCGAGGACTCAAACTGCATTTCGCTGTTGCATGTGGGTGCCAACGTCGTTCCCGCTCAGGCCACGCCTGCGGCGATCGCAGCGTTCGCTGAGCGCCTCTTGGCGCACGAGCACAAGCCGAGTTCGCTCGTGGGTCCGGCCGAGTCGGTACTGGCGCTTTGGCAACTTGTCGAACCGAATTGGGGGCCGGCGAGGTCACCTCGACCGGTTCAGCCCTACTTGAAACTCGCCTATGATTCGGCGATCACCCCTGACCGGCGGGTGCGACTGGTGAATCTCGACGAAGTGGACTTGCTCTATCCGGCCTGCGTGGCGATGTTCACCGAAGAGGTGGGGGTCAACCCCGAGACGGTCGGTGCACCGAACGCTTATCGTGCCCGGGTGGCCCAACTGGTCTCGATGGGTTGGTCATGGGCGATCATCGAAGACGGTCAGGTGCTGTTCAAAGCCGAAGTTGGCGCTGCCACCGACACGACCTGTCAACTGCAGGGTGTCTGGGTTCATCCGTCGGCCCGTGGCACCGGGTTAGCCGGGCCGGCGCTGGCGGCAGTGGTTCGCCAGGCGCGACGCTATGTTGCGCCCACGGTGACCCTCTACGTAAACGACCACAACACTGCCGCCAGGCGGGCATACGATCGAGTTGGTTTTAGCCAGATCGAGACCTTCGCCTCGATCTTGTTGTAATTCTCAAACGAAAGCGAGTTCACATATGAGCCGGCGGTTGGACTTTGGCCTAGTCGTAGTTCCGTTTGTGGTGTCAGGGGTGATCCACCTAGTCAAGCCGCAGGTTTTTGAACCGATCGTGCCTAAAGCGCTTCCGGCCAAACGCGAACTTGTCTTGGCCTCCGGAGTTGCCGAACTCGCCTGTGCCGCGCTCGTGGTGAACCCGCGCACGCGACGGTTTGGGGGACTGGCCTCGGCCGCGCTGTTGGCCGGTGTTTTCCCCGCGAACGTGCAGATGGCGGCCGACGTGGTGGCCAAGCAAAAGTCCCCGCTGTGGTTCAAAGCCGCCGTGCTGGCCCGGCTACCGCTGCAGTGGCCGTTGATCCGGTCGGCCTTGCGCCTAGCCAAGAAGCAGCAAGCCTGACGCTGGCGGTAATCTCGTCCGCATGCGGATGAGCCACCTTTTTCTTCGAACCCTGCGCGACGATCCGGCCGACGCCGAAGTGCCAAGCCACCGGTTGCTCGTGCGGGCCGGCTACATCCGCCGCGTTGCGCCAGGCATCTATTCGTGGCTGCCGTTGGGCCTTCGAGTGCTGGCCA
>JAPXRA010000070.1:0-8146 GCA_033813795.1 Aeromicrobium sp.
CCCTAAGGGCCCGTCGGAAATCGAACTGAACCTCGGCTTCAGTCACTCGGTCCCGTTCAAGGCTCCCGAGGGCATCACCTTTACCGTCGAGGGCCCGACAAAGTTGACTGTCTCTGGCATTGACAAGCAGACAGTCGGCGAAGTTGCCGCCAACATCCGCAAGATCCGCAAGCCCGAGCCGTACAAGGGCAAGGGTGTCCGCTACGAAGGCGAGCGTATTTTGCGCAAGGCCGGAAAGGCTGGTAAGTAAGCCATGGCAATCTCCATCAAGCACGCCAAGCACACGGCCAACCGGATCGCCTCGCGTCAGCGTCGCCAGATCCGTGGCCGCAAGAAGATCCAAGGATCGCCTGAACGTCCGCGCCTGGTCGTCACCCGGTCGAGTAAGCACATCGTGGCTCAGGTCGTCAACGACCTCGAGGGACACACGCTTGCTTCGGCATCCACCATGGAAGCCGATTTGCGCGGGTTCGACGGCGACAAGACTGCCAAGGCCAAGAAGGTCGGCGAATTGGTTGCCGATCGTGCCAAGGCCGCCGGTGTCGAAACCGTCGTGTTCGACCGCGCAGGTAACAAGTACGCCGGACGTGTCGCGGCTTTGGCCGACGGCGCTCGCGAGTCCGGACTGGAGTTCTGATGACCATCATGACAACCGAGAAGAGTTCCGTATGAGCACCCGTCGAGCAGGCGGCGAACGTCGCGGAGGACGCGGCGACCGCAACGCCGAGAAGTCCAACTACATCGAGAAGGTCGTCACGATCAATCGTGTCGCCAAGGTCGTCAAGGGCGGCCGTCGCTTCAGCTTCACGGCCCTAGTAATCGTCGGCGACGGCGAAGGCCAGGTTGGTATCGGCTACGGCAAGGCCAAGGAAGTCCCGACCGCGATCGCTAAAGGCGTCGAAGAAGCCAAGAAAAGCTTCTTCCGCGTTCCACGGATCCAGGGCACCATCCCGCACCCGGTCCAGGGTGAGAAGGCCGCCGGTGTGGTCTTCCTGCGCCCGGCATCGCCCGGTACCGGCGTAATCGCCGGTGGCCCGGTGCGCGCGGTGTTGGAAGCAGCAGGCATCCACGACGTCTTGTCCAAGTCGCTCGGTTCGAGCAACGCGATCAACATCGTCCACGCGACGGTCGAGGCGCTGCGCAACCTCGAATCGCCCGAGATGGTAGCCGCTCGCCGCGGTCTGCCGGTCGAGGAAGTGGCTCCGGCCGCATTGCTCAAGGCCGGCAAGGCTGGTGCCGAATCGGCACCCGCGGAGGTGACCGTCTGATGGCGAAGCTCGAAGTAACCCAGGTCAAGTCGGCGATCGGCCGGGGTCAGAACCAGCGCAACACCTTGCGCTCGCTCGGCCTCAAACGGATCGGCGACACCAAGATTGTTGAGGATCGTCCCGAGATCCGTGGCATGGTCAACACCATCCCGCACCTCGTGACCTTCAAGGAGGTTGAGTGAGATGACGCTCAAACTGCATCATTTGCGTCCTGCCCCAGGCGCCAAGACCGCTAAGACCCGCGTCGGTCGTGGTGAAGGCTCCAAGGGTAAGACTGCTGGTCGCGGTACCAAGGGCACCAAGGCTCGTTACCAGGTCAAGGCCGGCTTCGAGGGTGGCCAGATTCCGCTGCACATGCGCCTGCCGAAGCTCAAGGGCTTCACCAACCCGTTCCGGGTTGAGTACCAGGTCGTCAACGTCGGTCGCTTGGCCGAACTGTTTGCCGAAGGCGGCGCCGTTGACACCGCAGCGTTGGTCGAAAAGGGCGCGGTCCGCAAGGGCCAGCCGGTCAAGGTGCTCGGCGGCGGCGACATCAACGTGGCAGTCCAGGTGACTGTCGACAAGGTGTCGGCTTCGGCCAAGACAAAGATCGAAGCAGCTGGCGGCTCGGTTACCGTTTCCTGATCGCAGGAGCAATGACCGAACTCAAGCGAACCTGATACGGGCGGGTTCTCCCATACGGAGAACCCGCCCGTTTCGCGCCCTGTTACAGTCAGTCGGCGAATGCCGTTATTGGGAGGAAACCCGTGCTCAAAGTCTTCGTGAACGCGTTCAGGACACCTGATCTGCGTCGCAAGATCCTTTTTGTTTTGGGGATTATCGTGCTCTTCCGCCTTGGTTCGATGGTTCCGGCACCGGGCGTGAACGTTCCGAACGTCCAGCAATGTATTGACATTGCCGCTGGCGGCGAGAACGCGGGGCTGTTCGCGCTGATCAATGTGTTTTCCGGCGGCGCGCTACTCCAGTTGACGGTATTCGCGCTCGGCATCATGCCGTACATCACCGCCAGCATCATCTTGCAGTTGCTCGTCGTGGTCATCCCGCGACTTGAAGCGCTCAAGAAGGAAGGCCAGTCCGGCCAGACCAAGATCACCCAGTACACCCGATACCTCACCGTCGGTTTGGCGATCTTGCAGGCGACCGGCATCGTGGCCCTTGCTCGCAGCAAGCAGCTTTTCGGCGGCCAGTGTGATCTACCGCTGCTTTACCGCGAGGACAGCATCTTGTCCTTCTTGCTGATTGTCTTGACCATGGTCGCCGGCACCACCGTGATCATGTGGCTCGGCGAGCTCATCACCGATCGCGGCGTCGGCAACGGCATGTCGATCCTGATTTTCACCCAGGTCGTTGCGACTTTTCCCGGTGCGATGTGGAGCATCCGCGAAGCCAAGGGCTGGGCAACGTTCGGGGTCGTTTTGGCCGCCGGCTTGGCCGTGGTGATCTTCGTGATCTTCATCGAGCAGGCTCAGCGTCGGATTCCGGTGCAGTACGCCAAGCGGATGGTCGGCCGTCGGATGTTCGGCGGTTCATCGACGTACATCCCGCTCAAGGTGAACCAGGCCGGCATTATCCCGGTGATCTTCGCCTCGAGTTTGCTTTACTTGCCGGCGCTATACATCAACTTCAACAGTGGTTCGCGCTTCGCCAGCTGGATCAACGACCACATGGTCACCGGCGACAGTCCGTACTACATGATCACCTTCTTCGCCCTGATCGTGTTCTTCACGTACTTCTACGTTTCGATCACTTTCAACCCAGAAGAAGTGGCCGACAACATGCGCAAGTACGGCGGCTTCATCCCCGGTATCCGTGCCGGTAAGCCGACGCAGGACTACTTGGCCTATGTTTTGAGCCGCATCACTGCACCTGGCGCGGTCTATCTTGGTCTTATCGCGCTAATTCCGATGATCGCGATCGCTTTGGTTGATGCCAACCAGAACTTCCCGTTCGGTGGTACGACGATTTTGATCATCGTGGGTGTCGGGCTGGACACGGTCAAACAGATCGAGAGCCAGCTGCAGCAACGTAACTACGAAGGGTTCTTGAAGTAATGCGACTGCTAATCATGGGTCCTCCCGGCGCGGGCAAGGGCACGCAGGCCGTGGCGCTGGCCGAACGAATCGGCGGCGCTCATATCTCCACCGGTGACATCTTCCGGGCGAACGTTTCGGCGCAGACCGAACTAGGCGTGACTGCTAAGCGGTACATGGATGCGGGCGAGTACGTGCCTGACGAAGTCACCAACGCGATGGTCGCCGACCGGCTCAGCCAGGACGACGCGCGCAGCGCCTTCCTGCTCGACGGCTACCCACGCACGCTGGACCAGGTCACCAAACTCGACGAGATTCTCGCCGAAATTGGCACTGCGCTCGACGGCGTGGTGGCGTTGACGGTCGAGGGCGACGAACTGATCGAGCGTCTGTTGGAGCGGGCCAAGGTCAGCGGTCGCACCGACGACACCGAAGAAGTCATTCGGCACCGCCAGGACGTCTATCACGCCGAGACCGAACCACTGCTGGCGGTCTACCGCGATCGCGGGCTGTTGATCGAGGTCGACGGCATGGGCACACCCGAAGAGGTCGGTCAGCGGATCGCTGCTGCCCTCCCGGCTTGAGCCTTGTCGTTGTTTAGCGACTCGATCGAACTGAAGACGCCGGACCAACTGGCGTCGATGCGCCAGGCTGGACTGGTGGTGGCACGCACGCTCGAGGCGTTGCGAACCGAGGTAGCCGCCGGTGTCAGTACCGCCGAGATCGACGCATTTTGTCGTGACCGATTGGCGGCCGAAGGCGCCACCTCGAACTTCCTGAACTATCACGGCTTCCCGGCCACGATCTGCATTTCTGTCAACGACGAAATCGTCCACGGTATCCCCGGTGATCGCAAACTTCTAGACGGCGACTTGGTCTCGTTGGATTTCGGCGCGATCGTCGACGGCTGGCACGCCGATTCGGCGATCACGGTGGCTGTCGGTCAGATCGGCGAGGCCGAAGCAGAATTGAACCGGATTACTGAAGAGGCGCTTTGGCGCGGCATCGCGGCTGCCCGAATCGGTGGTCGGGTGGGCGACATCTCCAACGCCGTCGGGTCCTATGTCAAGTCCCAGGCCAAGGTTGGCGGTGGCCGCTACGGGATCACCGAAGGCTTCACCGGGCACGGCATTGGCTCGGCGCTGCATCAGTCGCCAGATGTGCCGAACACTGGTAGGCGCGGCAAGGGCGCGAAAGTCGTCGCCGGGATGGCGCTCGCGATCGAGCCAATGATCACCTTGGGCACTTCGCGCGCGGCGATTCTGGAGGACGACTGGACCGCAGTCACTACCGATGGCACCTGGGCAGCCCACCACGAGCACACCATCACCGTCACCGAAACCGGCGTGTGGGTGCTGACCGCGCTCGACGGGGGAGTCGAAAAGCTCGGCGCCCTGGGTGTGCCGTGTGGCGCTCCCATCCCTTGAGTTTGCTCCTTGGCCGTAGTTGAGCCTGCCCCGATTTGAGTCAACTGGGTCCCACGGCGTAGACTTGTGTGTCGGCCTTGTCAGGCCTTGACCTTTTGCGTATTTGGAATCTCAAATTCACAACTGGTTCAAGCACGCCTAGGTCGATCAGACGAGAAGAAGAAGTTGAGGTGTATGGCGAAAAAAGAAGGCGTCATCGAAATGGAGGGCTCGGTCGTCGAGGCCCTGCCTAACGCGATGTTCCGGGTCGAGTTGGCTAACGGCCACAAGGTCTTGGCACACATCAGCGGAAAGATGCGCCAGCACTACATCCGCATCCTTCCTGAGGATCGGGTCGTGGTGGAGCTTTCGCCCTATGACCTCAGCCGCGGTCGGATCGTCTACCGCTACAAGTAAGAACCAAAACTAAATACCCCACGTTCAGTTCGTACCGAAGAGAGAGCTTCTCGATGAAGGTCAACCCGAGCGTGAAGAAGATCTGTGACAAGTGCAAGGTGATTCGTCGCCACGGCCGCGTCATGGTCATCTGCGAAAACCCGCGCCACAAGCAGCGCCAGGGCTGAAACAGAGCTTCTTCAACGCAATACCCTGAACACCTGACGGCTCATTTCCACAGCGGAAGTGTTACCTCCGGCGCAGAGGCCGGAGCCCAATCGAGGCGATTGGGATGCCCCAGGTGACGACACCTCTGCCGAACCGAAAGGAACTGCCAGCACATGGCACGCCTCGTCGGAGTCGATCTGCCACGCGAAAAGCGCGTGGTAATCGGACTCACGTACATCTATGGGGTTGGTCGCACCCGTGCGATCGAAACCCTGGCCGCTACCGGCATTGACCCAAACACCCGCGTTCACGAATTGAACGACGACCAGCTCGTCGCTTTGCGTGATCACATCGAGGCGAACTACCAGGTCGAGGGTGACCTGCGCCGCGAAGTAACCGCGGACATCCGCCGCAAGATGGAGATCGGCTCTTACCAGGGCCGCCGTCACCGTGCGCACCTGCCCGTTCGCGGACAGCGCACCAAGACCAACGCGCGTACCCGCAAGGGCCCCAAGCGCACCGTGGCCGGAAAGAAGAAGTGAGGTAGTCAATGCCCCCGAAGAACTCCGGCGCCAAGAAGGTGCGCCGCAAGGAAAAGAAGAACATTGCTCAGGGCGAGGCCCACATCAAGAGCACGTTCAACAACACGCACGTGACGATCACCGACCCAACGGGTGCGGTTATCGCGTGGGCTTCCGGTGGAACCGTTGGTTTCAAGGGCTCGCGTAAGTCGACTCCCTACGCCGCCGGCATGGCTGCCGAGGCTGCGGGTCGTCAGGCGATGGATCACGGCATGAAGAAGGTCGACGTTTTCGTCAAGGGTCCGGGTTCGGGCCGTGAGACGGCGATCCGGTCGCTCAGTGGAATCGGCCTTGAGGTCGGCACCATTTCCGACGTGACCCCCAGCCCACACAACGGCTGCCGTCCGCCCAAGCACCGTCGCCTCTGAGCTTCGGTCTTCGACTTTCTTCAAGGAGTAAAAACCCATGGCCCGTTACACCGGACCTCTCACCAAGAAGTCGCGCCGCCTCGGCGTTGACCTCGTTGGTGGGGACAAGGCATTCGAGCGCCGTCCTTACGCCCCCGGCCAGCACGGTCGCGCGCGCGTCAAGGAATCGGAATACCGCACCCAGCTGCAGGAAAAGCAGAAGGCGCGTTACACCTACGGTGTGCTCGAAAAGCAGTTCCGCAAGTACTACGAGACCGCATCGCGTCGTCCCGGTAAGACCGGCGACAATCTGTTGATCCTGCTCGAAAGCCGGCTCGACAACGTTGTCTACCGCTCCGGACTCGCTCGCACTCGCCGCCACGCCCGCCAGTTGGTGACCCACGGTCACTTTGTGGTCAATGGCGTAAAGACGAACATCCCGTCCTTCCAGGTCAGCAAGCACGACATCATCGACGTGCGCGCCAAGAGCCTCGAAATGACGCCGTTCATCGTTGCCCGCGAAACCCACGACGCCGACACCGTTCCCGGTTGGATGGACGTCGCGCCTGACCGTGGTCGGATCTTGGTCCACCAGCGTCCAGTTCGCGAGCAGATCACTGTCCCGATCTCCGAACAGCTCATCGTCGAGTACTACTCGAAGATCTGAGATTCGTTCCGCTTCATCCAACTACCCGGCCTTCATATAACGGTGGGTCCGGAAAGGAAGAAACATGCTGATTGCCCAGCGCCCAGTCCTGTCCGAAGAGGTCGTAGACGAATACCGTTCGCGGTTCGTCATCGAACCCTTGGAGCCTGGTTTCGGTTACACCCTCGGCAACTCGCTGCGTCGCACGCTGCTGTCGTCGATCCCGGGTGCAGCCGTAACGTCGATCAAGATCGACGGTGTTTTGCACGAGTTCTCGACCGTCGAAGGTGTTACCGAAGACGTCACCGAGATCATCCTCAACCTGAAGAACCTGGTTGTTTCGTCGACGATCGACGAGCCGGTTGTGATGTACCTGCGCGCTGAAGGCGCCGGCGATGTCACTGCGGCCGCGATCACCCCGCCTGCGGGGGTGGAGGTCCACAACCCGGATCTGCACGTGGCGACGCTCAACGACAAGGGTCGTCTTGAGATCGAACTGGTCGTCGAGCGTGGCCGTGGCTACGTTTCGGCGGTCCAGAACAAGACCGGCGACGAAGAGATCGGCCGCATGCCGATCGACTCGATTTACAGCCCGGTGCTCAAGGTCACCTACAAGGTTGAAGCCACTCGTGTCGAGCAGCGCACCGACTTCGACAAGTTGATCGTCGACGTCGAGACGAAGGCCTCGATCCTGCCGCGTGACGCGATCGCGTCGGCCGGTTCGACCTTGGTCGAGTTGTTCGGTCTGGCTCGTGAACTCAACGTCGAAGCCGAAGGCATCGACATCGGCCCGTCGCCCGTCGACGAGCAGATGGCCGCTGATTTGGCCTTGTCGATCGAGGATCTGGACTTCACCGTTCGATCGTACAACTGCCTCAAGCGCGAGGGAATCCACACCGTGGGCGAACTCATCACGCGCAGCGAGCAGGATCTGTTGGACATCCGCAATTTCGGTTCCAAGTCGATCGACGAAGTCAAGGCCAAGGTTGCCGAGTTGGGCCTCGCGCTCAAGGACAGCCCCGCTGGTTTCGACCCGTCCGCCGTCGTTGACGGTTTCGACGACGATGCCTCTTACGCCGAGGACGAGCAGTACTGAGCTGCTCAACTCATTGATTCAGGAGTAGAAAAATGCCCACCCCCACCAAGGGTCCTCGCCTCGGCGGCAGCCCGTCACACCAGCGGCTGATCTTGGCGAACCTCGCCCAGAGCCTGTTCGAGCACGGCCGGATCACCACCACTGAGGCCAAGGCCAAGCGGTTGCGTCCGTACGCCGAGCACCTCATCACCAAGGCCAAGACCGACAC
>JAPXRA010000071.1:0-8082 GCA_033813795.1 Aeromicrobium sp.
GACGTCGACCAGCACCATTTCGAGGAATCGCTCGTCTTTGGAGAGGTTTGCGACCAGGAAGTCACCAGAGAACCGCGCTCCCCCGGCAGACTCCATCGCAGTTTCGGCCTGCCAGCCCTCGGGTAGTTTCGGCACGGTTCCTTGCGCTTGAAGCCGGTCACGCAAGTCCATCAGCATGGCCTCGCCCAAGGCGGCCGGCAAACCCGAGCGGGTTTTGGATGCGCTGTAAAGCAGGATGGCCGTGCCCATAAACAGCGCAGCAATCGAGGCAAGGCGACCGGCCTCAAAGCCGGTCTCAGCAGCTTGCACCAGACTCGAAACCGAAGCGGCGAACAAGGTCAGCGCCGACAGCACCGCCATCGGCATCCAGCGCAACAACAAACCGCCGAGCAGTAGTGGAATCAGGAACATGGCGGCCGGAATCAGTGCATAGGACCAAAGGCTGACGATGAACAGTCCGGCAGTCAGGAGTAAGAGTGCAGCCAGCACGGCCATCTGGCCGTCTTGGGACCCCGAACGCCACAATCTGGCGTTCGTTTTGAGGTAGCGGCCGAGCGGGTCGTGCCGCAGACCGATGTTCCTGTCCACGGCCCGACCTTACCGGCGGCGCTGACAGCGTGGACACCAGAAGAGGTTTCTTGCGCCCAAGGAACTAGTGCGAATGGCCGTTCCGCACACCAAACAAGGCTGTCCGGTTCGGCGATAGACGTAAACCTCGCCGCCGTGATCGTCCACCCGCGGTTCACGGCCCATCGCTTCGGGTTCGTGCTCTGGGCGCACCGTGTCGATTCGGCCACGCTCGACGCCAACGGCCATCAGTTCGGTTAGGTCGTCCCAGAGCCGGCCGAAAGTGGCTGGACGCAAGTCTCGCCCGGCCGTCAGCGGATCGATTCGGTTTCGAAAAAGCACTTCGGCCCGATAGACGTTCCCTACTCCGGAAATGACTTTTTGGTCCAGCAACAGCGAGGCGATTGACGAGCGTGACTTGGCCACCCGGTCGGCGGCTTTTCGCCAATCGGCCGCTTGGTCCAGTGGGTCCGGGCCAAGCCGGGCCAAGATCTGTTCGACTTCGCCGTCGGTGAGCAGTTCACATGCCGTCGGCCCGCGCAGGTCGGCAATGGTTTCCTGGTTTGCCAACCGCCAACGGATTTGGCCGATCATCTCGTCGTCGGCGGCCGCGCCAAACGAGAACGCGCCATACAGGCCCAAGTGCACGTGGACCTGCTCGGCCAGACCTTCGAAGGAAACGAACAGATGCTTGCCGCGGGCCCAAGCTTCGGTCAGGACGTGTTGGTCCAGCAGGGCCGCCGAACCGAACCGACCTTGTGGGCTGGTGGAACGCACGGTCGTTCCGGCGAAGTTGCGCACCAACTCGTTCGCGAGTCGGTGCAGGGTGTGGCCTTCGGGCACGATTCGGCTTGCTTAGAAACTGCCGGTCTGCTCGTAGGTCGCGAGCAGGTCGATCCGCCGCTGATGGCGCTCGGCTTCGCTCCACCCGGTAGTCAGGAAGGCTTCGACGATCTGTTCGGCCTCTTCAACCGAGTGCATCCGGCCACCAATGCCCATCACTTGAGCGTTGTTGTGCTGGCGGGCAAGTTGCGCGGTCTCCACACTCCAAGTCAGAGCACACCGAATCCCCTCAACCTTGTTGGCGGCGATCTGCTCGCCGTTGCCCGAACCGCCGATCACGATGCCAAGCGAACCCGGTTCGTCGGCAACTGCCTGGGCGGCGGCGACGCAGAACGGCGGGTAGTCGTCCTCGGCGTCGTATTCGTAGGCCCCGTGATCTACCGGCTCATAGCCGTGCTCGGTCAGCCAAACGATCAGGTGGGTCTTGAGTTCGAAGCCGGCGTGGTCAGCACCAAGATGGACGCGCATATGGTCATTGTCGCAGGTGCTGCACCTGGCTTCGGCGACACCTGCGAGGCGCTCGGCTCAGTCGAAGATCGGCTCGCGGGTGCGTGTGCGTTTGAGCTCGAAAAATCCGTCATAGGAGGCAAGCGCCCGCGCCCCGTCGAACACGACGCCGGCCTGTTCGCCCTTCGGCGCCGGCGAAAGCACCGGGCCGAAGAAGGCGATGTCACCGATGGCGATCACCGGCGTTCCGACTTCTTCGCCAACCCGGCCGATGCCGTCGGCGTGCGAGGCGCGAACCGCGTCGTCGAGTGAAGAGTCTTCGGCGGCATCGGCCAGTTCGGCCGGCAGACCCGCATCGGTCAACGCTTCGCGGTAGAGCTCTGGGCCGAACTCGCGTCCTTCGACGTGGTGTTTAATGCCAAGAGCGGTGTAAAGGTCGCGCAGCACTTCGGTGCCGTGCTGCTGCTCGGCCGCGATGCAGATTCGGACCGGACCCCAGCCGCGCTCAATCAACTCACGGTAGGACTCGGGTATGTCTTTACCTTCGTTCAAGGCCGACAGGCTCATCACGTGGAACTGGGCATGCACCGGCCGCACCTGCTCAACTTCGAGCAGCCAGCGCGAGGTCATCCAGGCCCAGGGGCAGAGCGGATCGAACCAAAGATCAACGGTTTGGGTTTGGGTCATGACTGGTGTAACACCGGCCTGCCCGCGCGCATTTCCTGAACCAGCGATTGCACGACCGAATCAAGCGCACCGCCATTTTGCGCGGCGACTCGGCGTTGGCGTTGATAGGAGGCACCAGTTTCGATCATGTCGACTATGCCGGCCAGTTCAGCCGTGCAGTCCAAGTCCTCGGCCACCGGTTCGAGCACCTTGACCAACCGGCGCAGATCGTCGGTGACCAGTTCCTCGTGTCCGTCGCGGTCGAGGATCAAAATCGCGTCCATCCCGTACCGGGCGGCGCGCCATTTGTTCTCTTGAGCGAACCAAGCCGGAATCGCTGGCAGTTCTCTCCCGGCGTCGAATTCGCGTGAAAAGTGCTCGACTAGGCAGTGAGTCAGGGCAGCGATGCTGGCCAGTTCGGCCATGTTCGGGATGCCGTCGCAAATCCGCATTTCAAGGGTGCCGAAGTGAGGCGAGGGGCGAATATCCCAGCGGATCTCGTCGAAACTGTCGATCACTCCGGTCTTAAGCATGTCGTCTACATAACGCTCAAGTTCAGGCCAGGTGTCGAACTGGAACGGCAGCCCCGCAGTCGGCAGTTGTTGGAACATCAACGCCCGGTTGGAGGCATAACCGGTGTCCTCGCCGCCCCAAAATGGGCTGGAGGCACTAAGTGCTTGGAAATGACCGTAGTAGGTGAGCATCGCCCGACTGATCGGCAGCACCTTGGCGCGATCTTCGATTCCCACGTGAACGTGAACGCCATAAATCAACATTTGCCGGCCCCACCACTGGGTGCGGTCGATCAAGGTGGCGTAACGCTCCTTGTCGGTGACTTTCTGTTGCGTCCAGCGGGCAAACGGGTGCGTGCCGGCGCACATCAACTCGACTCGTAGCGGGTCGGTGACTTGGCGAAGCAGGTCAATGTTTCGTTGCAGGTCAGCGGTCGCTTCACCGACTGTGCGGCAAACCCCAGTGACCACTTCGACGGTGTTCAGCAGCAACTCTTGCTTGATATGCGGGTGTTCTGAACCGCTTTCGGGCGCGACTGCGTCGAGCACGGTTTGGGCCACTTGACGCAAATCACCGGAGTCTTTGTCGACCAGCGCAAGCTCCCACTCGATCCCGATGGACGAGCGTTCTGACGACGCGAAGCCGATCTCCATGGCTACATCCTGCCCGAAGATGTCCGATTAGCCGACAAGTGCCAAAGTAGGAGGCATGCCCGGAACCAACCTCACTCGTGAAGAAGCTCAAGAGCGCGCGGCCGTGGTGGCCGACGCCAACTACGACATCGCCTTGGACCTGACGGTCGGCACCGAACGCTTCGGCTCGGTCACCACTTTGACGTTTTCGGCCGAGCCCGGCGCCTCGACGTTCGTGGATTTGGTCGATGCCGAACTCGACTCGGTGGTGCTCAACGGCGAACCAGTCGACCTGGCCGCGTACGCCGATAGCCGGATCGAGCTGAGCGGGCTTCAGGCCAGCAACACGCTGGTCGTGTCGGGCACCTGCCTGTACTCACATTCTGGTGAGGGACTGCACCGGTTCGTCGACCCGACTGACGACCGGGTCTATCTGTACACCCAGTTCGAGGTGCCGGACGCTAGGCGCGTATTCGCCACGTTCGAGCAGCCAGATTTGAAGGCCGAGTTCACCTTCCACATCACCGCACCGGCGCACTGGAAAGTGGTCTCCAACTCCCCCACCCCAGAGCCGGTGGCTGCCGGCGACGGGGTCGCCACTTGGCACTTTGCGGCCACGAAGAAGATGAGCACCTACATCACCGCACTGGTCGCCGGCGACTATCACGAAGTCCGCGACACCTACGACGGCGAATACGGCCAGATTCCGCTCGGCGTGTTCTGCCGGCAGTCGCTGGTGGAGCACTTGGACGCCGATGACATTTTCCTGATCACCAAGCAGGGGTTTGAGTTCTTCGAGGGTGCCTTCGAGATGGGCTACCCGTTCGGCAAGTACGACCAGTTGTTCGTTCCCGAATACAACATGGGCGCGATGGAGAACGCCGGCTGTGTCACCTTCCGTGACGAGATGATCTTCCGCAGCCGTCAGACCGTGGCGGCCTACGAGCAGCGCGCGAACACGATCCTGCACGAGATGGCGCACATGTGGTTTGGCGATCTGGTGACGATGAAGTGGTGGGACGACCTGTGGCTGAACGAATCGTTCGCCGAGTTCGCCGCGCACCACTCTTCGGTCAAAGCCACCCGGTTTACCGACGCTTGGACGGGCTTCACCAACAGTCGCAAGAACTGGGCCTACCGCCAAGACCAGTTGCCCTCGACGCACCCGATTGCGGCGGACAACTACGACCTACATGCCGTCGAGGCGAACTTCGACGGCATCACCTACGCCAAGGGCGCTTCGGCACTCAAGCAGTTGGTCGCGTGGGTTGGCGAGGACGACTTCTTCGCCGGACTGCGCCAGTACTTCACCAAGCACGCCTTCTCCAACACCGAACTGACCGACCTGCTCGCTGAGCTTTCGGCCGCCTCTGGCCGCGAGTTGGACAGTTGGGCAGCCGAATGGCTGCAGACCTCCGGGGTCAATACCTTGCGCGCCGACTTTGACGTCGACGACGCTGGCAACTTCACCCGGTTCGAGGTGGTCCAGACCGCGAGCGCCGAGTACCCGACCTTGCGTCGTCATCGGATCGCGATCGGCCTGTACAACTTGGTCGATGGTCAACTGGTGCGCACCGAACGGATCGAAACCGATATTCGGGGCGAACGGACCGCAGTGATCGAACTGCTCGACCACCACCGCCCGGATCTGATTTTGCTCAATGACGACGATCTGACTTACGCCAAGATCCGGCTCGACGAAGGCTCTTTTGCGACGCTGCTGGGCCAGATCGGTTCGTTCGCCGAGTCGCTGCCGCGGGCGTTGTGCTGGGGCTCGGCTTGGGACATGACTCGCGACGCCGAATTGACTTCGGCCCAGTTCGTCGAGTTGGTGCTCGCTGGCGTTGGCACCGAGTCGGACTTGACTGCGGTGTCATCGCTGTTGCGTCAGGGGCAAAGCGCGATCAACTTGTTCACCTCTGATGCGGCTCGTCCGGCGCTGGCGGCCAGGTGGGAGTCCGCGCTGGCCGGGTTGCTCGACGCAGCCGAGGCCGGCAGCGATCACCAGTTGGCGTTCGCGCGCGCCAGTGCGGCCGCGGCTTCGTCGCCGCAGCGGTTGCGCGACTTGCTCGCGGGCGCGGTGGCAGGTCTAGAAATCGACACCGACCTGCGCTGGACGCTGGTTCAAGGCTTGGCGCGGTTGGGTGCGGCCGATGAGGCCGAGTTGTCCGCCGAGTTGGCCCTAGACGACACGAACCAGGGCCGTGAAAACCAGGCACTCGCGTTGGCGCTGCGGCCGCTGGCTTCGGCCAAGTCCGAAGCCTGGCAGCGAGTGGTCGAGGATGCGTCCACCCCGAACGAGACCCGGCGCCAGATTGCGTCAGGCTTCCAAGTCTCGGGCCAAGCAGAGGTGTTGGCCGAGTACGTCGACCGCTACTTGGACATGGCCGAGACGGTGATCGACAAGATGGGTGTCTGGATCGGACAGGTGGCGTTGATCAACCTGTTCCCGCTGGCGAACCCGACCGCCGACACGTTGGCGAAGGTCGACGCCTGGCTGGCGGCCACTAAATCGCCGGCGGCAGCGCAGCGCTACGTGCTCGAAGGACGCGACGATCTGCGGCGAGCTTTGGCCGCGCGGCAGATCAACTGAACCGATGAGACGGTCAGTGCTGGTCGCTGACCGTCTCGATTTCGGTCGACGGCGGGGTGGGCACGAAGTTGCGACTCTTGGCCACCACCGCGGCAGCGAGGACCCAGATGACGGCGACTAGCAGGATCGGACCACCGACGAAGTAGGCCAGGGTCTGCATCGTGGTCAGTCCCTCGCCGGTTTCCCAGGTGTCTGGTGCGGTGGTGGCTGAGGCCGAGGTCGCTGTGGCCGCGATGGCCATGACAGTCGCGGACAAGATGGTCAAGATTCGTGCCAAACTCATGGGCTCATCCTAACGACCGAGTTTGCTCACCCAGCCTGCCCGTAGGCTTGGGTGGTGCTCTACCTGACTAGGCCGCAGGGTGAATGGTTTGATCTGCTGATCGACGTCCCGGCCAAAATCCTCGCGATCATCGTGATCGCGTTGGTGGTGCGTTGGTTTGCGCACAGGTTCATTCGCCGCCTTGTCGATCGCGCGGCCAAGGGAGTCGTTCCCCAAGTACTGTCGCGCACCAAGCTTGGCGAGGCGATCACCGATCTGACACCTGGCACTGCCGAACGGCGAGCTCAGCGCGCACGGACGATGGGATCGCTGCTACGCAGCGTCGTTTCCATCGTGGTGCTTTCGATCGCGTTCGTGATGATCCTCGAAGTACTCGGTCTGCCGATCGCGCCGCTGCTAACTGGCGCCGGAATCGCCGGCGTTGCACTGGGTTTTGGCGCGCAGACGTTGGTGAAGGATTTCTTGTCCGGCATCTTCATGATCTTGGAGGACCAGTACGGAGTCGGCGATGTCGTTGACTTAGGCGAAGCCGTCGGAACTGTCGAGGCCGTAGGTTTGCGGGTCACTCGACTGCGTGACGTCAACGGCACCGCTTGGTACGTGCGGAACGGCGAGATCCTTCGCGTCGGCAACATGAGCAAGAGCTGGTCACGAGTGGTGCTAGATATCACTGTCGGTTTTGATTCTGATTTGGATCAGGTGCAGGAGATCTTGGAGGACGAGGCAAAGTCGCTGGCGGCCGAACCGGAAATGGCTGAGGTGATCATCGCCGAGCCGGAGGTTTGGGGCGTTGAGCGCTTCGATGCACAAGGTGTCGTGGTACGGACGGTCTTGATGACTGCCCCGGCCCGACAAACTGAAGTGGCCCGCGCTTTACGAAGCCGAATCCAGCGCCGGTTCAAGTCGGCAGGCATCCAAATGCCTACTTCGAATTTCCCCCAACCCAGAGGACAACAACAGTGACGAACTCGGACGAACCCAGTTTCTACGACAAGATCGGCGGCAGCGACACGATCGAGTTGATCGTGGACGTGTTCTATCAGGGTGTCGCCACCGACGACTTGCTCAAGGACATGTACCCCGAGGAGGATCTGGGTCCAGCCGCTGAGCGCCTGTCGACTTTCCTGAGCCAATACTGGGGCGGCCCAACTACCTATTCGGAGAACCGCGGCCACCCCCGGTTGCGGATGCGGCACGCCCCGTTCGTGGTGGATGAGGAGGCGCGCGATCGTTGGCTGCTGCACTTCCGGGCCGGTCTTGACGCGGCGAAACTAGATCCCGAACTGGACGCCCAGTTCTGGGCATATGTATTGCACGCGGCGAACTTCATGCTGAATACGCCCAGTTGAGTTTGCGACTAGGCCACGAGTGGGCGGTATCTGGCATTTCGCCTCGGCTGGCTACTGCCGGGTGGATAGAAGTCCGGCCGTCGGTCTTTGGGGTTGAGTTCGACTCGCCAGCCGGTGGTGTGGATGGTTCGGTGGTGGTGTCCGCAGAGCAGGACGCCGTTGTCGATGGTGGTTTCGCCCTCTTCGCCC
>JAPXRA010000072.1:0-8074 GCA_033813795.1 Aeromicrobium sp.
AACCAGCACCCTCACGGTGCCAGTGTGACTAGAGTCACCATAGACCGTACATATTGCACTGTCAGCGAATCTCCGAAATCGGTGCTCTGAAGTCAAAAACCAGTGGCTGGCAATTACTGGCGCGCGGTCATCACGATCGGATCGCCGTCGGTGATCGCAATCGTGTGCTCACTGTGCGCGCCGCGCGAGCCGTCGGCGCTGCGGATGGTCCAGCCGTCGTCGTCCATCCGAATCTCATCGGTCGCGGTCAACAGCCACGGCTCGATCGCAATCACCAAACCTGGCCGAAGCGCGAATCCCCGTCCAGCACGGCCATCGTTAGGAACATGCGGCTCACCGTGCATCGTGCGGCCGACGCCGTGCCCGCCAAACTGGGTGTTCACGCTATAGCCGTATTCGCGTGCGGTGTCACCGATCGTGGCGCTGATGTCGCCGAGCTTATTGCCCACGCGTGCCACCTCGATCGCCCGGGCGAGGGCTACCTCAGTTGCCTCGATCAATCGCAAGTCTTCGTCCCGGGCGTTGCCGACCACCTTGCTGACCGCCGAATCACAGACCCAGCCGTCCACGCTGACCGCAAAATCAAAACTTACTAAATCGCCGTCTTGGATCTTGTACTTGTGCGGCAGACCGTGCAGCACTGCGTCGTTGACGCTCGTGCAAAGCACCTTGCCGAAAGGGCCCCGCCCAAAGGAGGGCGCGTAGTCGATGTAACAGGAAACCGCCCCGCGCTCGGTAATCATCCGATGCGCGAGGCGGTCGAGTTCTAGTAAATCCATCCCCACTTCAACGGTTTCCACCAAAGTGGTCAGGACTTCCGCGACAAACCGGCCAGCTGGCCGCATTTCGTCGAGTTGACTGGGGTTCAGTAGCTCGATCGCCATGCGGCCAGCCTACGGCCGAAGATCAGCGGACGATCTGGAAGGTCACGGTCCGCGAACCTTCCAGAACTCCTGGGCCCCAGAACAGTGCCTGTCGCTGCTTCTTGCCCAGGTTCTTGCCTGAGTTCGACTTGACCGACCATTCGGCCGAAACCAAGCCCCGATCAGCGCGAACTAGCTTCAACGACGCGATCAATTCGTCGAAGGTCTGCGGACCGGTCTCTTCCTCAGACTCTTCGGACTCATCGTCACAGAACTTCATCCCGAAGAGGAAAATGCAGTCTCCGCTGTCGCCCGCCAAGCCACTGAACGTGGCCTTACCAACGCCGCTTGCACCCTTATCCACGTTGATCTTGACTGCCGCGCCGACCGAAGTCCCCTTCGGCTTGCCGTTAACAAAGTTGCGGTAAACCGGGCGGACCTGGTGAACCTTGTTCTGCTTGAGCTTCTTGCCCTGCAGATGGATCCAGTTCGATCCGACCTTAACCTGAGCACCGATCGGCCGGTACGTGAACGAGTCGCGGCTAATGAGCGTGACATCGGACTTCACCGAGGTAATAGTGGCGTCAGCCAAGTCGGTAGCAAGCAGCGAGTTCAAGTCCATGTCCAAATCGGAGGCCACGTAGTCAACCAAATCCGCCGAGGTGGCGTAAACCTGCGAGTTGGAAACTACGCCCGTCTTGTTGTTGGGCAACTTGTAGCCGATCCGCCAAGAGTGTCGCACCGTTCCGCTGCCGCTGTTGTCGAGAATGTCGTACAGGGGGTAAGCCGGAGCTGAAGCAGCAAATGCCGCAGCCTGCTGCCCGGGAATCGATCCGGTGTACGTTTCTAGGATGGCCCCGGAGCTGCTGCGCGCAGTGGCCGTCACCGGGAAACCACGGTCAAGGCCTAGTTGGCCCTTGATGGCAGCATAGCCGTCATAGGTGATCGTGCCGATCTGTTGGCCGATTCGCGAAACCTGCTTGTAGGAGCCGGTTACGCCGGTCGAGTCGGGAACGACGAGCGCAGCCGAAGCGTTGTGGATCGAGTAAGAGGCGTTTCCGGCAAAGTCCATCGGATGGCCGAAGGCCCAGACTTGCTGGCCACAAATTGCCGTCACGGTACCGACGCTGCCATAAAAGAAGTCACCCGCAGCGAAGCCGGCCGCAATGTTGCCGCCCGGAACCAGCGGCTCGGGGATTGCAGCCGGCGAGCCAACCGTCGCGAAGTCGGCCGAGCGCGCGGTCTTGAAAGGTGAACTTGCCGGCAACTTCGCCATCCGCTTGTTCAGCGCCGAAACCGTCGCCTTGCCGCCGGACGCGACATTTACCGGCTTCAGTTGGGTTGGCTCCTTGCCGACCAGCAGGCGCTCGGCAGACGCCGAAGCGCCCTCGAGGTTCGACTTGGTGATCGTTGGGATGGCTGGGGCGGAGAAGGGCTCGCTGCCGACGGCCTTCATGTAGTCCGCCGGGGTGACGCCCGCGATCGGCAGGTTGTCCGAGTTCAGCCCGTACGCAACCGCACCGATCAGCCGGCCGTCTTGGGTGTAAACCGGCGAGCCGGACATGCCGGCCCAGATGCCCGATGGGCGTGCGCCCGAATCGATGCCAGCGCCCGACATTTCGAACAGCAACATGTCGCGGCCCTTGCCGAGCGCACCTTCAATGTTGCCGACGTATTTGCCGGTGAACCCAACTGGGGTGGTGCCCTTGGTAACCGTCAGACCGGTGACTTCGGTCGTCGAGTCAAAGGTGCTGACGACTTCGGCCTGCGAAATCATCGGCGTGGTGTTGTCGGCGCAGAAATACGGATCGGCCGGTGGTGCTGCCATGGCAGTCGGTGCCGCCATGGTCGCGAATGCGACGCCGGCGATCGACAAGCCAGCGAGCAGTCGGGTGGACTTGCGGTTCATTACTTCCCCCATCAATGAGATTGTGGATCAGCGGTAGTTCCTACCGTGAACGGCCAACTCTAGCGGTGATACCGGTTCGGTCAGAGCGAGTCTCTAAAACTCCACATGCTCGCCAACCATTTGTCCGGAGCTGAGGCCTTATAGGCACTCGCCGCCGCCACCGATTCATGCGGGAGCGCCAAGAAACGGCCATCGTCGATTGCCTCGAGCAGGCAGTGCGCGACCGACTCGGCGCTGAGCACTTCGCCAGCGCTAGTCACGGCCGCATGAGCCAAAATTGCGTCATTGTCGGCCGACGGGCTTGTCTGGTGAATCATTGCGGTCTCAACCCCCATCGGGCACAGGGCACACACTTGGACGCCTTGATCGCCGTAGGTTGCGGCCAACCAGGTGGCGAAACCGACTGAGGCATGCTTCGTGGCCGAGTAGGTTGGCGAGCCAAGTTGCGTCAGCAAACCGGCGGCCGAAGCGGTTACGGCGAACACCCCCGGGTTCTGCATGCTCCAACGTGGCACCACCGCACGAGCGGCCCGAACTTGAGCCATCACGTTGACTTCCCAAGACCTCGCCCAGTCGGCTTCGGCTGCGTCGAGCCCGAATCCTCCAAACACTCCGGCGTTGGCCACGAACAGGTCAATCCCGCCAAGTTCTTGATCAGCGAAAGACACCAGTTCGGCCACGCCCTCCTCGCTTGCACAGTCGACTCCCAACCACGACTGCCCCAAGTGAGTTGCAGCGTCGGCTAGGCGATCGCCCGCCAGATCGGCCATGACGACGCGGTCACCGCGAGCTACCAGTGCCTGAGCGATCGCAAGCCCGATTCCGCCAGCGGCACCGGTGACGACGCACCGACGGCTCAACTGCTCGCCTGACGCTTCAGTTCAGCCTTGGCCAGAGAGTTCTTGTGCACCTCGTCAGGACCGTCGGCAAACCGCAAGGTGCGGATACCGGCATACATTTGCGCGAGCGGGAAGTCCTGACTCAGGCCGCCACCGCCGTGGGCTTGGATTGCCTTGTCCAGTACCCATTCGACCGTGCGTGGCGTGGCAATCTTGATCGCCTGAATCTCGGTGTGCGCGCCCTTGTTGCCGACGGTGTCCATCAACCATGCCGTCTTGAGCACGAGCAAGCGCAACTGCTCGATCCGAACTCTCGATTCGGCGATCCAGTCGCGGATCACTCCTTGCTCGGCCAAAGGCCGACCGAAAGCGACCCTGTTTTGAACTCGGTCACACATCAGTTCAATGGCGCGCTCGGCAATGCCGATCGAACGCATGCAGTGGTGGATCCGGCCCGGTCCGAGTCTGGCTTGCGCAATCGCAAAGCCATCGCCTTCGCCAGCAATCAGGTTGGACGCCGGCACCCGCACATCGGTGAAGCGAAGTTCCGCGTGCCCGCCGTGGTCACGATCGTGATAGCCAAGCACGTGCATTCCGCGCACCACCTCAACGCCTGGGGTGTCTCGCGGAACCAAGATCTGCGACTGCTGGCGATGCCGGGCGGCCGCCGGATCGGTTTTCCCCATAACGATGAAGATCTTCGCGTTGGGGTTCATCGCGCCGGTGATCCACCACTTGCGACCGTTGATCACATACTCGTCACCGTCGCGCACAATCTGCGTTTCGATGTTTGTGGCGTCGCTGGATGCTACATCGGGCTCGGTCATCGCGAACGCCGAGCGAATCTCACCAGCAAGCAGTGGTTGGAGCCACTGGCTCTTCTGGTCTTCGGTGCCGAACTCGTTGAGCACTTCCATGTTTCCGGTATCTGGGGCGGCACAGTTGGTGGCCGGAGGCGCCAACTGAATGCTGCGGCCTTGAATCTCCGCCAGCGGCGCGTACTGCAGATTCGTCAATCCGGCGCCGTTTGGTCCGGGCAAAAACAAGTTCCACAAGCCGCGCCGCTTCGCCTCGGCCTTCAGGTCTTCGATGACGGCCGGGATCTGCCACGAGTCGCTCGCATAATTCGCTTCGATTTGCTCGTTTGCCAGTGGCTCTGCCGGGTAGACGACCTCTTGCATGAAGTCGTTCAGTTGGGAAATGAGTGAACGGGTCACATCATCGAAGGCGAAGTCCATCTCAGTTCGCTTCGGCCATTACGTAGACCACTTCGGCGATGCAGGCCGGCTTCTCGGCTCCCTCGATCTCCACGACGAAGGTGAAGACAACCTGGGTTCCGATTGCGATGTCGCTAGTTTCTTTTAGTGTCGCGGTGCCGCGCACGCGCGATCCGACCGGCACCGGGTTCGGGAAGCGAACCTTGTTTGCGCCGTAGTTGACGCCCATGATCACGCTCTTGACCGAGTAGATCTGTTCGGCGAAAACCGGCAACAAAGACAAGGTTAGGTAGCCATGGGCGATCGTCTTGCCGAACGGGCCCTTCGCGGCCAGCTCTGGATCAGTGTGGATCCACTGATGGTCCCCGGTGGCATCGGCGAAGGTATCGATCCGCTCTTGGGTGATTTCAACCCAATCGCTGGTACCGATTTCTTGACCGACGGCTGCCTTTAGGTCGACCAGGGTGTCGAACACGTTCACAGACATTGACTCTCCTCTGACTAAGCGCTTGCTTAGTGGCACGCTACTCCGCTTCGCGCCGCACGGCAACAGCGACTTCGACTTCGGTCCCACTTTGTTCCAGATCCGGTTGTTGCCGCTTTGCGCAAGGTGTGACACTGAGTTACGTGAGCAGTAGAGCAGCGCCGCCAAAGCGGGAGCGACCCGATCTAAAACCGACCCCTCGGTTGCGGCCGGAACGAATCATCGCAAGTCTGCTCACCTTGGTGCTGTTGGTCGCAGTCAGCTGGGCTGGCTGGAAGTACGTCGGGTCTAACGTGCTGGCAAAGCATCGCCAGGGGCAAATGGCCACCGCGCTTAGCCAAAAGTGGGAGGGCAACCGCGAAGGTGACGCCACTAACGATCGCCTCCGCTTCGGCGAAGTCTTTGCTGTGCTGCGGATCGATCGCTTCGGCGAAGACTATGAAGTACCGGTAGTTGCTGGGGTAGACGAGTCGGCACTGACATCTGGGGTTGGCTGGTTTCCAGACACGCAGCGTCCCGGCCAGCTTGGCAATTTCGCGGTCGCTGGGCATCGGGTAACCAACGGCCAACCGTTCTCGGCCTTTCCCGACCTAAGAGCCGGCGACCTAGTCGAGGTAGAAACCCGCACCCACCTGTTCACCTACAAACTGACGAACTCCGGCGAAGACTTGAAGGTCGACTTCACCGACACCTGGGTTATCCGGCAAGTGCCAGAACTGGCTCGAAAATCCAAGAGTCAGCAAACCAGCGCCAAACCCACCAAAGCGCTCATCACCCTGACGACTTGCTCGGAGATTTTCCACACCGACAACCGCTCGGTGGTGTTTGGCGAACTTGTCAAGACCAAACACTTCTAGCGGAGAAGCTCAACTAGTAGTCAGGTCGGAGATCAACCAGTCCCCGTCTTGCTTTTTCATCTTCACCACGACTGACAGCGCCGCTGGTGAACCGGCCTTGCCGTCAATCGTTCGGTGTTGATCGACGAATGCCAACACGCGGACGGTCGACGCCGAACACTCTTGACCGCACTCAATCGGTGCGATTTGGCGCACAGTTGCCTGAACGTCAATCTTTCGTGCTGTCGCAGTTGAAATCAATTGTGGCGCCAGCTCCGAATACTTCTTAGCGAACGCCTTGGTCATCAAGGCGGTGGCGCCGTCGAGATCTTTCTCAATGCTCGCGTGTTTGTATGCCAACACCCGTTCGAGCGAGTCCGCGGCCACCGAGGCGGCGGCGTCATTGGCTTCGGCCTGAGCCTGGGCCGCACTCTCGCTCCGGTGAACCAAGTAGTACGAAACCAAAGCGAAAATCACCGCTAGCGACGCCACCGCGACCAGCAGCGCGTGCAGGCTTGGAAGTTTGCTTTTCACTCTTCCTCCTGCGCCGCCGGGGCGGACTCTTGCACAGTCACATTAGAGAAGTTGTCGACCAGCCACTTGCCATCGACCTTGATCAACGAGATTTTCCAACGCAATCGCGGCTGACCGTATTGCAAGTTTTCCGGCTCAGTGCCAACCGTTATCGCCGCTAGAGTTTCTGCACTGTCAACATCGATGCTGTCGATTGCGACCTGATTGACCGTTCCTTTCGAAACGATCTTCGTCTCAGCAAACCGCGCCAAGAGATCTTGGGTTGAGGCCTCGAACTGTTCGGCGAGCTCGTCGGTCAACAACGGCTTGACTCGCTTCACATACGGGTCAAGGTCGGTAACGTCGTAGGTGTTTATCGCGCTGGCGAACCGTTCGGAGGCAGCCCGCACGTCCTGGCGAACAGCCGCATCCTCATAGGGCGACAACTGCGGACCTCTGACCAGCAAGGCGACACCGACGGCAATCGCGACGATTGCGATGAGTCCAAGGCCGATCAGCGTCGCCTTAGATCGACTCAACGGGTCACCGCTGGGGCGAGCATCATCCACTTCCAGGACTCCTTGCCCAGGTCAGGCGCCGGCAAAATCGTTGCGGCTTCATTCGACACCTGAAGTTTATTGGTCGCCACATCGTATGTGCCCAGGACCGTAGAGTCGGACTGGGACGCGCTGGAGGTGGTCGAACCTGACCCCGCTCCGCGCGGGCCTGGCTGGGCACACTTGAAGCCGCGATTCCACTTTTCGACCGTGCGGTCATATGGAGTGCGCTGTTTGGAACTTGGTCGGTACCCCTGCAAACACGGCGCGTTCTCCGGCTGCAACACCAGACTCATCCGGGCCGCATACTGACCCGTTCGCGAGTCCTTGGCAATGATCGAGAATGCACTTTCGACACCATAGGGCGCGATCACAAGCACTCCGCGCACCCCGTCGAGGTTGGCGGTGACCACCGAGTTGAGCCGGATCGCGTCGGCAAGCAACACCTCAATGTCGTCCGCGTTAGCGTCGATCACCTTCCGAAGCGTTACCGCGGTCGGCGCACCGACGTCGATCGCTTTGCGGATGTCCTTGTCCGAAGACCGCACTGCCCGCGACAGTTTGTGCAAGTTGGTGGCGAAAGTCTGAATGTGATCGGCCGAATCGACTTGCGTTTGCAGCACGCGGTTCGAGTTACGAATTAGTTTCGCGGTCACCTCGTACTTTTCGTTCGCCGTGGTGATGAACGATTCGGAGTTGGTGATGATGGTCCGCAGATCGTCCTCGGACCCTTCGAACGCCGTCCCCAGTTCGGTGATGACCGTACTGAGGTCGTCTGGATTTACCGAATCCAACAGCGCATTAACGTTGGTCAACAAGGTGCGAGCGTCGATTGGAATTTCGGTCTGCTCACGCG
>JAPXRA010000073.1:0-7973 GCA_033813795.1 Aeromicrobium sp.
CTCCCTGCCCATCGTGGTGCACCAGCGACGCTTTGCCGTGAACTACTTGGTCGGCACGCACCACTTGTCCGCCGAACTCTTGGCCGATCACCTGATGACCCAGGCACACCCCAAGCACCGGGGTCGTGGGGCCGAACCGGCGGACGACCTCTGCGCTGATCCCTGCCTCGGCCGGAGTTTGCGGACCCGGCGAGACAATTACGTGACTGAACTGGCCGGCTAGAAGTTGGTCGACACTGACTTCGTCGTTTCGCACGACTTCGGCTTTCGCGCCAAGTTCGCCGACGTATTGGACGAGGTTGAACACGAACGAGTCGTAGTTGTCGATGAACAGCACGCTTGGCGACCGGTGAGATTTCGGGCGCAGCGCCGGCGCACCCGAAGGCGGTTGCGGGTTCGTCAGCGAGTCCGACAGCATGGCCGTGACGGGGCCGGGTGACCAATCGCCGATTCCGTCGCAGCCGATCACCGGCACGAGACCACGAAGGGCGTTCGTGGCGAACACTTCGGAGGCCGCTTGCAAGTCGGCCGAGGTGAGCCGGTGCTGGAACACCGGAATCTGTAGTTCGTTCGCCCGGTCGATCACCCGCGCTCGCATCGTGCCCGGCAGGATCCGCCCGTCGAGTGCGGGCGTGTGCAGTCCGTCGTCGAGCACCACGAACAGGTTCGCGCGAGCGGTTTCCAGAACCGACCCGTCGGCGTCGATGAGCAACAACTCGCTCGACCCGGCACTGGCAAGCCGGTCGCGGTCGAGCCACTTGTGTTCGCCATGGCCACCGGCAAGTACTCGCGGAACCAGTTGCCAAGTCTCTTCTGCCGGACCCAGCGGGGCGCTCGTCAGGGCAACCTCGACGTCGGTTTCGCTAGGGACCGCGTCAATTCGGATGCGATGCGGCCCAACCAAGGCGGCGGCCTTTTGGTGCACTGCTTCTTCTAGACCGGCACGAACGGTGGCGCCATAGGTCGCCCGAAGACTCGCATCCAACCTGGCCAGGTGGGCGGCCAAGTTCACTGGCTGACCCGACTGGATCAAGATCGTCTCGAACACCCCACGGGAGTGGTCTGGCCCGTGAATCGGTGACCCGAAATCACGTTGGGCATCGGCCGCAATTGCGGCGACCGCTGAAAGATCCAGTTGCCCGCCGATCGCTTCGATCAACGGCCGGGCTTTCACCAAACACTCGGCGTACTCGTCGGCCGGCTCAGAGTCTGCCACGATGCCGCCGCCGACTCCCAGCCAGACGCGCTGCCGACCGGTGGCGTCTCGGCTGAACTCGAAAGTGCGGATTACTACGTTCAGTTCCAGACCGGCGGTCGCACTCACATGGCCGATCGCTCCGGTGTAGGCCTCGCGGCCGGTCGCTTCGAGTTCGGCGATGATCTCCATCGCCCGAACCTTCGGCGCCCCGGTCACTGAGCCGGGCGGGAAGGTTGCGTGCAACAAGTCGCGGTCGGTCGCCTGCGGCCGAAGGTGACCAACGACGTCTGAGACCAGATGCCAAACCGCGTGTTTTTCCAGCCGAGTGAGCGCCGGAACTCGCACCGAACCTGGACTACACACCCGGCCAAGGTCGTTTCGCATCAGGTCGACGATCATCACGTTCTCGGCCCGGTTCTTTGCCGAGGAAAGCAAATCCTTCGGGTCTGCAGTTAGCGGCGCGGTGCCTTTGATCGGCGAGGTCAACACCTCCTCGCCCACTCGCCGCAAGAACAATTCCGGTGAGAAACTGACCAGCTCACCTTCGGGCGAACTCACGAACGCGGCGTAGGCCGGTTCGAGTTGCTCGACCCCAGCGCAAAACACGTCCAAGGGGTCGCCGACGAAGTCGGCTTCGAGCCGGGCACACAAGTTCACTTGGAAGATGTCGCCGGCGGCGATGAGTTCAAGAGCTCGAGCGACCGCGGTCTGGTGTTCGTTCGAAGTAGGCGTCATCTCGAAGCTGCCCACGCTGAACTGTTCGGGTTCGACCGGAGACTCGATCGCGCTCAATAGTTCGTCGACTCGTTCCGGGTCGGGCTCACCTAACGACTCGAGCCACCAGCCTTCGCGCGTTTTGCGCAAGACCAGGTCGTAGAAGCCAACTCGGTGATCTGGCTGTGCGATCGGCCGATCCGGACCCTGCGGCAGTTTTTCGACCTTGCTGCCCAAGCGATACGACCAAGCCCCGATCCAGCCACCGCCAAACCCCGCACCGCCGGACCTGTCGGTTGCGGCCGGCAAATCAACTTCATCCCAATGGCTGAGTAGCCGCACCGGATCACACGCGATCAGGGCCTCACCGTGATGCCAAGCGCCGATCAGCGCCACCAGTCGGTTTCGGCCACGCAGGCGCCGCAGCACCTCAGCCGGTGTGGCGGTCAGGTCTAGTCGTCGCCGATGCGGCAACGCAGTTGGCTCAGGGGTGGGACTCGTCAATGATCTCGGCTCCAAGCTGCTCGGCCAAGAGCGACTCTGCGTCTTGGTGGGCCACTTCCAAGATCGGATCATTCGGATCGACCTCGGAGTCTGGGTCGACCCTTTCGGGTGCGGTGGCGGCGTTCCGTAGCGCCTCGCGGGCGATGTCTGCACCCGTTGGGCCGGCCGGGGTACCTTGCTGCGGTGCCGCCGGTTGGCTTGGCGTCGGTGGCGGCGTGGTGGCCGCGGGCTGAGCTGGCTGAGCAGTTTGGCCGCTCGGCTCAGCCGAAGGATCGACGATCGTCTCGACTGTCCACTGCACTGCCAGCACATCGGCCAGGGCCTGACGAACGATCGCGTCGTTGCCGCTCTTGACGAAGGAGTCGCGCGCACCTGGGTTTACTAGGGCAATCGTCAGGATCGTCCCGTCTACCGAGGCAACTTGCGCATTCTGGCTAAGCATCACCCAAGTGAACCGGCGCAACTGTTGCACCCGTTCAAGAACTTGTGGCCACATCCGACGAACGTCAGCCGTGGTGAGCGCACCCGGCTGCGCCGCCGGTGCGGCCGGGGTCGGCGGCTGGGTTGGCGCGCGCTCTGGCGTGGGCTCGGCCACCGGTTCTGGCGCCGACACCTGTTCTGGCACTGGTTCTGGCACTGGTTCTGGAGCCGGTTCTGGCACCGGCGGCGCGGCTGGCGCGGCTGGCGCCTGCGGGGCTGGGACTGGCGCCTGCGGTGCTGGCTCTGCCACGGCAACAGGCGCAGCAGCAGGCATCGGCGCGGTACCGGAAAGCCGGCGTTCCAGCCGATCAAGTCGGGCGTGGAAACCCTCCGTGGAGTTATCGGCGCCGGGAACCAGAATTCGCGCGCACATCAGTTCGAGCATCAACCGCGGCGCGGTCGCTCCGCGAAATTGCGTAATCGCCTCCGAGGTGATGTCGGCCGCCCTAGTCAACTCGGTCGGCTCGAACCCGGCTACTTGGCGCGCCAGAACTGCCGAACGGTCGGCCGGCGCGTCCAACAGACCCGACTCAACCGCGTTCGGCACGGCCTTGAGAATCACCAAATCGCGGAACCGCTGCAGCAAGTCTTCGGCAAAACGCCGCGGGTCCTGGCCCGACTCGATCACTTTGTCGACCACACCAAACACAGTGGCCGCATCGCTGGCGGCAAACGCTTCGACCGCCTCGTCGAGCAGCGAGTCGGGGGTGTAACCGAGCAGCTGCACCGCCAGTTGGTAGGTCACGCCCTCTGGGCCGGACCCGGCCAACAACTGGTCGAGCACACTCAACGAATCGCGCACCGAACCGCCACCAGCCTTGACCACCAGCGGCAGGGCATTTTCACTAATCGCTACGCCTTCTGCCTGGCACAGTTTCAGCAAGTAGTCGCCGAGTTGTTTTGGCGGCACCAACCGGAACGGATAGTGGTGGGTGCGCGAGCGGATCGTGCCAATCACCTTATCTGGTTCGGTGGTGGCGAAGATGAACTTCAAGTGCGGTGGCGGCTCTTCGACCAGTTTCAGCAAGGCGTTGAAGCCCTGCGGCGAAACCATGTGGGCCTCGTCGATGATGTAGACCTTGTAGCGGCTGCTAACCGGCGAGAAGAACGCCCGCTCACGCAGGTCACGGGCGTCGTCGACGCCACCGTGGCTGGCCGCGTCGATTTCGATCACGTCGATGCTGCCCGGTCCGCCGCGCGCCAGATCGCGACAACTTTGACATTCGCCGCACGGGTCTGCGATCGGTGCTTTTTCGCAGTTGAGCGCACGCGCCAGAATTCGGGCGCTAGTGGTCTTGCCGCAACCGCGCGGCCCGCTGAACAGGTAGGCGTGGTTGACCCGGTTGTTAGCCAAGGCGTGCCGAAGTGGTTCGGTCACGTGTTCTTGGCCGATGACTTCGGCAAAAGTCTCTGGTCGATAGCGACGGTAAAGAGCCAAGGGTGCGTCCACGGTGACCACCCTAGTCAGCCCGCCCGACAGCTGCGATCAGTTGATCCAACGATCGAGCCATTCTCCGGTCAACCGGTAAGCCTCGGCGCGGGGAGCATCGTTCGACAAGTAAACGTCGTGGCGAGCATTCCTGACCACGAGCGAGGTCAGATCGCCACCGAGACAGCCGGCCCAGCGAGCGATCTGTTTCACGTCTAGCACCGCATCGGAGGTGTCGGTGATTTCATTGTGCGCCAACGAGAACTTGGAGCGATGCGAACGCAGCACCAATGACGGCACACCGATATCTAGCCCGCGATGGAGCTTGGCGTGTCCGTTTCGCACGGCGGTCAACCAGCCGTAGGTGACCGGGAAACCCGAAAGCGGCTTCCACGCCAAGTCGTAGTCCCACACGCCGCCCTGGGACACGTGCAGGCTCACGCCGTAAGCGTCGGTGAAGGGCAGTTTGATCGCAGTCTTGGCCTGAAACTTCGAGACCGCCTTGATGCCTTGCGTGCCTACCGAACGAGCCATCGCATTGCCTTGCAGGTCGAACCACGGGCTGTTGAAGATGGCGCCCGCGATGCCCTTGCCGGTGGTTCCGCCTGGCAACATATTGAGTTGGTCCAGCCACAATGCCAGCACCAAACCGCCAGTTGAGTGCCCCGACAAGACAATCGGCACATCGGTTTCGGCGCGCACGATCCGCAATGCCTCGGTTAGTTCAGCGTCATAGAGTGCGAGGTCAGAAACGTAGTGCGGGGTGTGCCCGTCGGCCAGCGAACGACCGCACTTTCGCAAATCCAGCGAATAGAAGGCATAACCGCGGTCGGCGTAGAAATTGGCCAACTCGGTTTGGAAGAAGTAGTCGGTGAAGCCGTGTACGTAGATCACGGCACGCCGCACTTCATCGGTGGACACTCGTCGAACTAGCGTCGCGTTGATTAGACCTTCACCGTCTGGATCGATACCTAAATCGATGGTTCGGCGTTCGTAGGGTGCTCCCAGTACGTCCTCAACCCACTCGCTCATGCGGCCTCCTCGCTGATTGTGCCGAACCTACGATAGGCAACTCGGTCCAGAATTGACGGGGTCTGGCGTGGTTTTAGTTCGTGGCGTACGGTGTAACTAAGCAAGCGCTTAGTGCATAAGGGGCACCGATGAGACTTCAGCTTTCTGAGCAAGACGAGAAGTTCCGCCAAGAAATGCGGGACTTCTTCAATACCCAAGTTCCACAAGACATTCGTGACACGGTCAAGAACCGCGGCGAACTCACCCAAGACCAGATCGTCCGCTCCCAGCAGGCCCTCAATGCCGGCGGACTGGCCGTTCCCGGCTGGCCGGTCGAATGGGGCGGAAAAGACTGGACGCAACTGCAACGCCACATCTGGCACGAGGAAATGCAGTTGGCCGGCGTAATGCCGCCGCTGGCATTCAACGCCTCCATGGTTGGCCCGGTTATCGCTACCTTCGGCTCCCAAGAACTGAAGGAACGCTTCTTGCCCGCGACCGCCAACCTCGACATCTGGTGGAGTCAAGGCTTCTCCGAACCAGACGCCGGTTCGGACTTGGCGAGTTTGCGCACCACCGCGATTCGCGACGGCGACGAATACGTCGTCAACGGACAAAAGACCTGGACCACCCTTGGCCAGTACGGCGACTGGATCTTCACCCTCGTTCGCACCGACCCGGACGCGCCGAAGAAGCAGGCCGGCATCAGCTTCCTGCTAATCGACATGACCACCCCGGGGATGACGGTTCGCCCGATCGAATTGATCGACGGCGGCCACGAAGTCAACGAGGTTTTCTTCGACAACGTGCGTGTGCCAGTGGAGAACCTAGTCGGCGAAGAGAACAAGGGCTGGACTTATGCCAAGTTCTTGCTCGGCAACGAACGCGTCGGGATCGCCCGCGTCGGTGACAGCCAACTGCACTTGGCCAGCGCGAAGAAACTCGCTAAAGATCTGGGCGTTTTCGACCAGTTCGCCGAGCGCATCGTCGATCTAGAAAACCAGTTGACCGCACTCGAACTCACTGCCCTTCGGGTAGCGGCCGGCTCGGCAGGCGGCAAACCAGACCCGGCCTCGAGCGTGCTGAAAGTCAAGGGTTCGGTCTTGACCCAAGCAGTCTCCGAACTGTTCGTCGATCTGGCCGGCCCCTCGGCGCTGACCAGCTTTGACACTCGCGTATTCCTCAACAACCGCAAGGTGTCGATCTACGGCGGATCCAACGAGATCCAACGCCAGATCATCGCCGGCACGATCTTGGGACTGTGACATGGACTTTTCAATCGACTCAGAACAAAAGGCACTCGTCGGCGCGGTCAAGGCGCTGGTTTCGGACGTATACGACACCTCGGAAACTCGCCGTGAAGTAACCAAGACCGATCCCGGTTTCGCCGCTTGGGACAAGTTGGCCGAGATGGGTGTGCTGAGCCTGCCGTTCGAGGCCAGCGCAGTCGAAGTCTCGCTGGCTTGCGAGGAACTGGGCAAAGTAATCGCACCGGATCCGTACGTTGAAGCGATCGTGCTGGCTGGTGGCCTAATCAACGACTTGGGTACCGCTGAGCAGAAGGCGCAATACGTCGACGCGATCGCCGGCGGCGAGGTTCTGCCGATTCTGGCTTGGCTCGAACCGGGTCGGCGTTGGGCAACCGACGCGACGGTCACCTTCAGCAATGGCGTGCTCAATGGCGTGAAGGCTCCGGTCGTGCAGGCCGAGCGGGCCGACTTGCTGCTGGTGACGGCGGCGCTGCCAGAAGGGGGCACCGGCGTGTTCCTGGTCGAGGGTGCGACTGCCGTCGAGACGACGGTCACTAACGACGGCTCACGTGCGGCAACGGTCACCTTCGGCGACACTCCCGCGGTGCCGTTGGGTGACGGCGGCGACCAGAGCGCCGCGATCGAGTTGGCACTCGATCGGGCCCGAATCGCCTACGGCCACGAGGCTTTGGGCGCGATGGAGACCGCGCTGACCACCACCGTCGGCTACCTCAAGACCCGCAAGCAGTTCGGCGTTCCGCTCAACACCTTCCAGGCGTTGAACTTCAGGGCAGCCGACATGTATGTGGCGCTGGAGTTGGCTCGCAGCACGATCACCTGGGCCACAATCGTGGCTGCCGACGAGAACTCGACGCCCGAGCAGATCGCGGCTGCCGCTTCGCACTCGGCGCTGCAGGTGAGCGTTGCGGGCCGGCACATCGGCTTGGACGCGATCCAGTTGCACGGCGGCATCGGCATGACAGCCGAATACTCCGTTGGGCACTACACCAGCCGGTTGATCGCAATCGAGCACCTGATCGGTGACGGCGCCTTCCACCGCAAGCGTTTGGCCGCCACCGTCGGCGACCACGACGTGTTCGACCCGATCGGCTGATAGCCAGTTCCAGCTCAAAAACAAGTGCCCCTGGCTCTCGGCCTGGGGCACTTGCTTTTGATTATCTAAGTGGCGTCAAAATCGCTCTGGCGGAGGATAGGGGATTCGAACCCCTGAGAGCTTTCACTCAACCCGCTTTCCAAGCGAGCGCACTAGGCCACTATGCGAATCCTCCGCGAAGGAGTCTACGCGGCCGCCACTTCTCTCAGCCAATCGGCTCGGTCCTCAACCAGCTACCAATTCGCAGTGGTCTGTAAAGCCTCTAGTTTTGAC
>JAPXRA010000074.1:0-7820 GCA_033813795.1 Aeromicrobium sp.
AGGCGGACAGACGATCTCGGCGCTGCGCCAGTTTGTCGGGCCGCTGATCAACACTCGGTGCGGATCCATCAGTTGCACCTGGGCGCCGAGCTTGTTTAGTTCGGTCAAGTAGATTGCCCGATTCTCATACACCCAGTCGTGCAGCATCGTGCGGCCTTCGGCCGAAGCGGCAATCACTGCGAAGAACGGCAAGTTGTCGATGTTGAGGCCGGGGAACGGCATCGGGTGGATCTTGTCGATCGGCGCTTTGAGTTTCGAGGGGTAGGTGGTGATATCCACCAAGCGAGTGTGACCGTTCTCGGCCAAGTACTCGGCCGAACGGTCGTAGGCGAATCCCATTTCTTCAAGCAACGCCAGTTCGATCTCCATGAACTCGATCGGTACCCGGCAGACCGTTATCTGCGAACTGGTGACGATTGCCGCGGTGATCAGACTCATCGCTTCGATTGGGTCTTCGCTCGGCGCGTAGTCCACGTCGCCGCGAATGTTGGGTTTGCCGGTTACCCGCAAGGTGGTCGTGCCGATGCCTTCGATCTGAACGCCGAGCTTCTCTAGGAAGAAGCACAGGTCTTGCACCATGTAGTTCGGGCTGGCATTGCGAATTACGGTGACGCCGTCGTTGCGGGCGGCGGCGAGCAACGCGTTCTCGGTGACGGTGTCGCCACGTTCGGTCAACACGATCGGACGCTCGGGGGAGACACCGCGAGCCGAGGAGGCGTGGTAACTGCCTTCAGTCGCAAGCACCTTTAGCCCGAACGGACGTAAAGCCGTCATATGCGGCTCGACCGTTCGGGTGCCCAGATCGCAGCCGCCGGCATAGGGCAACTCGAATTCGTCGAGCCGGTGCATCAACGGGCCAAGGAACATGATGATGCTGCGCGTGCGCCTGGCAGCGACTTCGTCCATCTTGGCCAGATCGAGGTTCTCGGGCACAACCAGTTCGAGGTCGTTTTCCTCATTAAGCCAGCGCGTCTTAACCCCGATTGAGTCGAGCACTTCGAGCAGACGGTTCACTTCTTCAATTCGGGCCACCTTGCGCAGGGTCGTGGTGCCCACGTTCAGCAGCGCGGCGCAAAGCAGTGCGACGCCGGCGTTCTTGCTCGACTTGACGTCGATGCTGCCTGAAAGCGTTGCGCCACCCTTGACCCGAAGGTGGCTAGGTCCCGCAGACTGGGAGACCGAGACGACGTTCGAATCTAGCGCCGCGTTGAGACGCGAAAGCATGTCCAGGGTCAGGTTTTGTTGGCCCTTTTCGATCCGGTTTACCGCGCTTTGGCTAGAGCCGAGTTCGGCCGCCAGTTGAGCCTGAGTCAAACCGGCGTGTTGGCGAGCGTCGCGAATGAGAGTGCCGATCCGGGCCAAGTAATCCTCGTTCTGAACCATTCGATCACCGTATCTCATTTGTGAGATAAACCCCGAATCCGACGCGCTAGTTTAAGATCACAGATTCGTTTTGGCCCAGTAAATTCAGGTCGCTGACTCTGCCGTGGTTTTCGATGTGTGCCCAATAAATCCCGTATCCGCGTTCGGCCAAAACCGCGTCATGGATCGCGAACGCGACCTTCGGCGCGACGGACTGCACAAAGGCGACCGTCTCACTGATCTTGGCCCAAGGGGCCACGAGTGGGATCGCCAAAATGTCGACGCCGTGGGGGAGCGAGGCATAGGAGTCACCCGGGTGAAAAAACGTCGGTTCGCCGTCGGCCGAAATCAGCACGCCGACGTTGCCGACCGGCGGGACGGTCGGCAAGATGGTCGCGTGTTCGGTTCCGACGCCGGTCAGGGTCAAGTCACCGATCGTGACGACGAGTTCGTCAGACGTTGGCGTCCAGCCAGCCAGAGTGGCCGCGGTTTGGGGTTCGGCCAGCAGCAGTGCGTCAGGATTCGCAGCCACCAACCCGTCGATTCGGGCAGGATCGACGTGATCTGGGTGCTGATGGGTCACCCAGATGGCATCGAGGTCGGTCAACTCCCAGAGCGAATCCACGCTGAAAACCCCCGGATCTATCAGGACACGGGCCCCGGCCGCTTCAACTAGAACCGCCGAATGTCCAAATCTGGTGATCTGCATGTTGCCAATCGTGCCACGATGTGGCCCATGAAGTTTTCCGCGCGAGATCCGTTCCTCGCTGCGTTGCTGACCGCGGGACTGAGCGTTGGGGCGCTGACAGCCGCGATCACTTGGGGTTGGCTGGGCAGAGATCTGGGCCACGGGTCGGATTTCTGCGAAGCTTTGCGAGCCGACCTAATCAATCAACCGGCGAACACGTGGTCAAACCTCGGTTTCGTTCTGGCCGGCCTAGCAATCGGCTGGCGCGCCCGTGGTCACCACGAGTTGATGGGGTCAACAGTCACGCTGTTTGCCTGCGTTGTGGTGCTGCTCGGGCCTGCTTCAGCTGCAATGCACGCCACCGGGACCCAAATCGGCAAGCACCTTGACCTCACGTCAATGTTCTTGCTGGCCTCATTCACCTGCGCGTATGCGCTCAAGCGGTTGCTCGGCTTGTCCGAGTTCAAATTCGTTGCCTTGTTCATAGCAGCACTGATCGGCAGCGAACTGATTTACCTGACCGTTGGCGAAGTGCCAGTCCTGCTCCACGCTGGCAACGCGGCGTTCGCCGTGTTGCTGCTGGTGACCTTGATCAGCGAGGTCGCAATTTGGCGCCGCACAAAGAACCTGCCGGCTGCAAAGGCCGGGGCAGCAGCGGTTGGCGCACTTGCATTGGCGTTCGCCGTCTGGCTGCTGGATCAAGGCATCTGGTGCGACCCAAATTCCCTGCTGCAGGCGCATGCAATCTGGCACCTACTCTGTGCTGCCTCGGCCTTCCTGCTGTTCGACTACTACTTGGCCGAAGAGTCGACTCAAAAGAGCTGCGGCACGAACGTCTGCTCGTCCATCGGCGGGCGCACGTAGGCAATCTCCTGCATGCTCGGCAGGACGACCGGATCTGGTGCGACATCGTCGTAATCAAACTGCGAAAGCAAATGCGTGATGCAGTTGAGCCTGGCAGCCTTTTTGTCGTCTGATGGCACTACCCACCACGGCGCCTGCTTGATGTCGGTGTACTGGAACGTCGTGTCTTTGGCCTGGGAGTATTTGACGTAGTACTCGTGTTCGGCCAAGTCCATATCGGACAACTTCCAGCGCTTAACCGGCTCTTGATTGCGCGCTTCGAAGCGGCGGCGCTGTTCCTCGAAACTAACGCTGAACCAATACTTGATCACGGTGATGCCAGAGCGCACCAGCATCCGCTCGAACTCTGGGGCCGAACGCAGGAACTCCTCATGTTCTGCGTCGGTGCAAAAGCCCATCACTCGCTCAACATTGGAGCGGTTGTACCAACTGCGGTCGAACAACACCATCTCGCCGGCTGCCGGCAGGTGCTCGACGTAGCGCTGGAAGTACCACTGGGTCTTTTCACGTTCGGTGGGCCGCGGCAGCGCAGCGACTCGCACTGTTCGCGGGCTGGTGCGTTCGGTTATCCGCTTGATCACGCCACCTTTGCCGGCGGTGCCGCGACCTTCGAAAATGACCACGACTTTGAGCCCGTGGTGTTGGATCCAGTACTGCAAGAGCACCAGTTGTTCCTGCAGTTTCGCCATTTCCGCGTCGTAGTAGGCGCTGCGAAGCTTTCCCTTTTCGTTATAGCGTTCGGGAAACTCACTCGTTCGGGCGGCTACTACCAGGTCGTCGGCGCCTTTAGGCAACTTTGCAGTACTCATAGTTCCGATTCTGTCACCTCACGGAGTCGCTAGAAGGCCAACAGCCAGACACCACCGGCGGAATCATCTGGGGTGTTCTGGCGTTGACCGCAAATGTGAAGAAAATTGGATTTCTTTCGTTTGGGCACTGGTCCGATTCGCCGCACTCGGCGACAAGGACGGCGGCCGACACGCTGCATCAGTCGATCGACTTGGCAGTAGCCGCCGAAGAAGTAGGGGCCGACGGCGCGTACTTTCGCGTTCATCACTTCGCTAATCAGTTGGGTTCGCCTTTTCCGCTACTGGCTGCGATCGGGGCAAGGACTTCGCGAATCGAAATCGGCACCGGGGTGATCGATATGCGTTACGAGAACCCGCTCTACATGGCCGAGGACGCCGGTTCGGCCGACCTGATTTCGGGTGGTCGGCTGCAGTTGGGGATCAGCAGGGGTTCACCAGAACAGGTAATCGACGGTTACCGCTACTTCGGCCATCACCCGCAAGAGGGCCAAACTGACGCCGACATGGCGCGCCAGCACGCCGACGTATTCCTTGAAGTCCTAAAGGGGGAGGGGTTCGCCGAACCGAATCCGCGGCCAATGTTTCCGAACCCGCCTGGCAAGCTGCGCATCGAACCTCATTCAGCCGGCCTGCGCGACCGAATCTGGTGGGGCGCCGGAAGTCGAGCAACCGCGGAATGGGCTGGCGAAAAGGTCATGAACCTGATGAGTTCGACCTTGCTCACCGAAGACACTGGCGTACCGTTCCACGAACTTCAAGCCGAGCAAATCAGGCTGTTTCGCGACGCTTGGCGCCAGGCCGGTCACCAGCGTGAACCGCGAGTTTCGGTCAGTCGCAGCATTTTCCCCCTGGTTTCTGAGTTAGATCACGCCTACTTCGGTCACGAGTCGCGCAGCCGCGACCAAGTCGGCTTCCTCGACGGTGGCAATGCGCGGTTCGGCAAAACCTACGCCGCCGAGCCGGACAAACTCATTGAAGACTTAGCCAAGGATGAGGCCATCGCAGCGGCCGACACCTTGCTGATTACCGTGCCGAACCAGTTGGGTGTGGACTACAACGCCAAGGTGCTCGAGAACCTGGTCAACCTCGTAGCCAAACCGTTGGGCTGGAAGTAGTCGATGCTTGGCCACTAGATTGTCTCAGGTGACTTCGCTGGCTGATTCCCATGACTTGATCCGGGTGCAAGGCGCCCGGGTGAACAACCTGAAAAACGTCTCGGTCGAGATTCCAAAACGGCGCCTCACAGTGTTTACGGGCGTTTCCGGCTCGGGCAAGAGTTCACTGGTTTTCGGCACGATTGCGGCCGAGTCACAGCGAATGATCAACGAGACCTACAGCGCATTCGTCCAGGGTTTTATGCCGTCGATGGCTCGCCCGGACGTTGACCTTCTCGAAGGGCTGACCACTGCGATCTTGGTGGATCAAGAACGCATGGGCCAGAACGTCCGCTCGACTGTCGGCACGGTTACTGACGTCAACGCACTCTTGCGCATCTTGTTCAGCCGGATCGCCGAGCCGCACATTGGCTCACCGCAGGCTTACTCGTTCAACGTCGCGTCAATCAGCGGGGCCGGCGCGGTCACCTACGAACAGGGGGAGCGGACGGTCAAAGAGCGCCGTGAGTTCTCAATCACCGGCGGAATGTGTCCCAAGTGCGAGGGAATGGGCAAGGTCAGCGACTTTGACCTCACCGCCCTGTTTGACGAAACGAAATCGTTGAACGAGGGCGCACTGCTGATTCCGGGCTATTCGATGGATGGCTGGTATGGCCGGATTTATCGCGGTAGCGGCTTCTTCGATCCGGACAAGAAACTCAAAGACTTCAACAAGCGCGAACTCGACCGGCTGCTGTACAGCGAGCCGACAAAGATCAAGGTCGAGGGGATCAACGTCACCTTCGACGGTCTAATCCCGAAGATCCAAAAGTCGATGCTGACCAAGGACCGCGACGCAATGCAGCCGCACATCCGCGCTTTCGTCGACCGGGCAATCACCTTTGGAACCTGCCCAGAGTGCGACGGCACACGACTGAGCGAACTCGCCCGATCTTCGAAGATCAACGGCAAATCGATCGCTGATTTGTGCCAAATGCAGATCAGCGACTTAGCCGAGTGGATCGGTGCACTCGATGAGCCGGAAGTTGGTCCACTTATTGGTGGCCTGAGTGCAGTTTTGGATTCTTTTGTCGACATCGGTTTGGGCTACTTGTCGTTAGATCGACCCTCCGGAACTCTTTCTGGTGGCGAATCTCAACGCACCAAGATGATTCGGCATTTGGGTTCCTCGCTGACCGACGTCACCTACGTTTTCGACGAGCCCACGATCGGCTTGCACCCGCACGACATTGAACAGATGAATCAGTTGCTGTTGCGCCTGCGCGATAAGGGAAACACAGTTCTGGTCGTCGAGCACAAGCCCGAAACCATTGCAATTGCAGACCATATTGTCGATCTCGGCCCGAAGGCAGGAAGCGCCGGGGGAGAAGTGGTATTCGAAGGCCAACTGGTCGACCTGCGTGCTGCAGGCACCCTCACCGGTAAGCATTTAGACGACCGAGCCGAACTCAAACCGCAGGTTCGAAAGTCGACCGACTCGCTGCAGATCCGCGGTGCGAACGAGAACAACCTCCAGAACGTAGATGTCGACGTCCCGCTCGGCGTTTTGGTTGTAGTCACCGGCGTAGCCGGTTCGGGAAAGAGTTCGCTAATCCACGGATCAGTCAGCACCCGCGATGACGTGGTCGCGATCGATCAGGGGGCAATCAAGGGGTCCAGGCGCAGTAATCCGGCCACCTACACCGGCCTGCTCGATCCGATTCGCAAGGCCTTCGCCAAGGCCAACGGGGTCAAGCCCGGCCTGTTTAGCGCCAATTCTGACGGTGCCTGCCAAGTCTGCAAGGGCGCCGGGGTGATCTTCACCGATCTGGGCATGTTCGACACGATGGAGACACCGTGCGAGGAGTGCGGGGGACGCCGATTCTCACCGGAAGTTCTGGATTACAAGTTCGGTGGCCGGAGTATTGCCGACGTGTTGGAAATGCCCGTCGCCGAAGCGCTGGAGTTCTTTTCCAGTGCGGACGCCAGGGTTCCGGCCGCGGTCAAGGTATTGAGTCGTCTCGTCGATGTAGGCCTAGGTTATGTCAACTTAGGCCAGTCGCTGACGACGCTTTCCGGCGGGGAACGCCAGCGGCTCAAACTCGCAAACCAACTGGGCGACTCTGGCGACATCTACGTCCTCGACGAGCCAACCACCGGACTGCACTTGGCTGACGTCGCCAACCTGTTGGCGTTGTTAGATCGGCTGGTCGACGCCGGCAAGTCGGTGATCGTGATCGAACATCACCAAGCTGTGATGGCACACGCCGACTGGATTATTGATCTTGGTCCTGGCGCTGGTCACGATGGCGGTCAGATTGTCTTTGAGGGAACACCGGCAGATTTGGTGCAAAACGGCGCCACTCTCACCGCCCAGCACCTCGATGCATATGTCCGATAATGCACATTATGTCAATCTTGACTTATTCGGTCCGTCTCTCCCGCTTGCCTCAGAGCGATTAGCCGGAGCCGCTCGACTGTTATTCATTGTTATGAAAGCTGACTTCATAACAATGAATAACAACGGTGAGCGTGCTTAACCGTTCCGAAACTGTGGGACCAGACTCATAGAATCAAGCCATGGTCAAAATCGTCACAGACAAGAGCGCGCGCCCGTTTCAAACCGTGCTCGCATGGATCGTCACGATCCTCACGGCTGGCTACATGCTGCCGTGGGCGATCGCTGCCACCCGCGGCAAGTCCAACACCGGCGCGATTTTTTGGTTAAACCTGCTGCTTGGCTGGACGGTCGTCGGTTGGGTGATCGCCCTGGTCATGTCGTGCACCTCGCATCAGGTACTCGGCATCCGCAACCCGCGCTGACCTCACTCGAACCGCGAGGTGTCCCCCGCGCCTTCGCGCATAATTTCGGCCTCACCGGTCGAGAAATCAATCACCGAAGTCGGTTCGGCAGAAATTTCCTCACCCGAATCGACAATCGCGTCGAGATTATCGCCGATTTCTTCGCCAATCAGCCACGCTTGTGTCATCGGCTCAGTTTCT